>JACKOW010000016.1 GCA_024234055.1 Rhodanobacteraceae bacterium | reverse complement strand
GCCTGCGAAAGGGCAGCTTCACAACTCCCGTCGTGCCGCTGAACCCAGCGCACTTTTTTGCGCCGCTCGATTCGAGCTCCGAGTCAAAGCAAGCATGCCGGTCGGCCGCAGCTTGGATAATTCATATATCGCCACTCAGGCACGCCTGAAGTCAGTCGTCAGTCTCGACGATGATGTCAACGTCCGCAAAGTTGGCGCAGTGGTTCCGTAGGTAATCTTGGAACTGATCCGTCTCCCCGTCTTAACAAGCACCCACAGTTGGCCTTCCGGCGACAGGATCAGCAAAGGGCTCACGGACACCTCGTGACCAAGCGCGGGAGAGACTCTACAGCGCCAAATGAGGGACACACACAAGACGATATGACGATCCCCCATCGGATGCCCACGGGCGCGCCTTGGCGGGCGAATGCTGATCACCGCCGGTACGGCACCAGTAAACTCGCGCCATCGCGCATCCACTCCACTTTCCTGGGTAGGCGCCAGAAGGCGAACGTGCCTAGCACGAAGATCCCTCCGAGATAGAAAGCCCAGACTGCGCCAGATCTGGCGAAGGCCGCGATGATCCAGAAAAACAGCGTGAACCAGACGAAGAGGGCTGTTCCGACCCGGCAACGCAGATTGCTGGTTGTGTCGAGCTCAACGCAGCGTTGCGCTCCGCAGCGCAGGCACACCAGGCATCCGCCGGTGACATGGCCATTACAGAACGGGCAGGTTCCAGCGGCATCGGTCCAATGCATGACGGTTCTCCGGGCAATTCAGTTGGGTTTGGGGCTGGTACTCGTATCGGCGGCTGTTGAGGCTGCCAGCCACGCCACCCGCCCACCGACATCAGAGGGCAACAGTCGCAATGGCCCTCGCCTTCTTGCAGCGCGGCCGAGTCCGTCATCGAACAGTCGCATCAGCTGTCGGGCGTCTTCGAACTGATCGAGCAGGATCTCGACAAGCTCGTCGTCCAAGGCTCTGGGCAGGCGCATCTCGGCATTCAAGGAGCGGTGTTCCTGCCAGACCGATGCGACGATTGATGCCCGCTCCGAACGTTTCGGGGCGAGTACATCGATTCGCCTGAAGCGGGAGCGCAGCGCGGAATCGATGCGTTCGGGGCGGTTGGCCGTGGCGATGAACAAGGACCGCGATACGTCGAACTCCTGATCGTAGAACTCGTCCCGCCAGCGCACGGCCGCTGAGCGATCAATCAGTCCGAGCAGGGTCGGCGCTACGGGATAGCGGCCGTCCGTGACCGCCTTGTCCAGCTCATCGAGCACGAACAGCGGCGAGGCGTTGGGGGTTCGCAGGAAGGCCTTGATGACCTGCCCCGGCGCGCCGGAATACCATTGCGATGTGCCGCCCGAAATCTCGAAGCTGGCACTCACTGACGGCAAGGTGATGCACTCGCAGTGCAGGCCCAGGGACTTCGCCAACTTCTCCGCCCACCAGGTCTTCCCGGCTGCCGGCGGGCCAGCCAGCAGCAGCGGCGGAATTCGAAGCTCTCGCCCACCCCGTCGCGCCAGCGCCAGCTGACCCAGCACGAACAGCGTGGCTTCCCTGAAGTTCGGGGCATCGACCAGCAGACGCTCGACCCGGCGCTGCATGGTCGTTGTGACGCGCACACGCTGTCGCATCGGGCCCTGCTCGACCAACTGCTGGTGCCAGACTTTGCGGTGATCGTCCCGGGCAAAGGTCGTTCCGCGATCAATGACCGGGGTTTTCCAGAGCTCGTGCTGTCCCTTGCCCGGCTTCACCGACTGCAAGTTCTGCAGCTGCAATCGGGCAACCGCTTCCTTGATATCAGGTTCCAGCATGTCGGCGGCCCACCACAGGCAGCCGTCGTCTGGAACATCGCTCTCTTCCTGCGGCATCGACAACGCAACGTAGTCCAGGGGCTCAGCCGGACCAACGCCCCGCCGTCCATTCCCGGCAAACAGGCACTCGCGGACAGCATTGGGCATGGCCAACGCCGCCATCGACCGCAGTCTCAGCCTGAGCCAATCCGCCACCGGCATGCCGTCGCGCTCTGCCAGCGCCGCAAGGACCAGCCGAAGCGGCTCACTCGCCAGGTCGTTGAGACGGAGTTCCGGGAAGGCCTGCAATTCCTTCTTCCAGCGTGACGATGACATGAGGGCGCCCTGTTCCCCGGAATCATCTATTATAACGTACCATTGCCGTACCATGCGGGCTGCGTTCGATCAATTTGCGATCAAGTACACTAAAGGCACCTTTCCTGGCATACCTACCATCGTGCGAATCGGCTACGCCCGCGCCACCCGCGACGACCCGGAGATGAAGGAGCAGCTGTTCCATCTGCAGGGATGCGATTCGATTCACACCGATTACGAAACGCTGGCGAGCGGCCGGATATCGGACACGCTGATGAGGTGCATTGAAGGGCTGAAACCGGGCGACGAGTTGCGGGTAACCCGAATCGAGCGCCTCGCATGCACATTGGCCGATCTGACGGACGTACTGACGGGCCTGGACCAGCAGGGCGCACATCTACAGATTGGCGACTGGTGGCCAGCGCCAGACATACCGCCCGGCGCACTTGCCGCGATCATCCAGAGACTGATCGACTTCGAAAGCGCCCATCGAAGTGAACAGACCCAGATCGGCGTAGCTGCCGCACGAGCCGAAGGCCGCATCGGCGGCAGGCGACACAAGCTCAAGGCCGAGCAGATCAAGCAACTTCAGTCCGCAATGGCCGAACCCGGCGCTGACCCCGTCGCCGTCGGCCAGCGTTTTGGCGTGGGGCGGGCTACGGTCTACAAGTACTTGAGGATGGTCGTGGAGTAGTGACTGGCAAATCCGTCGCGAGAGAGATCGCCGTCAGGCGATGGATGCCGTCATCGGGCGCCAGGCGTCATCGCATCCTCCTCATCGACCGGTTTTGCCCGGCAGGAGGCCCCGCCTCCAAAGGCATCCGCCGAGTACCGCCGGGAGATCTCATGGGCAACAAAAAGCATCTGCGCCACCCGAGCTGCCGCCTTGGCTTCGGGATGTTCGAGGAACATCGGACTGATATCTTCGGCGATCTCCACGAATCTCTCGATGGGGATTTCTGCGCAATAGGGGTGAGTCAGCACTGACATGATCGACGCAACGATGGTCGCCGTGTCGAAGCCGGGCGTCACTGAAGTCGAGCAGACAACATTCAGCACTTCGTCCAGGACCGCCAAGGCGTCGGCGTCATATCCCGCACGATTGAAGAACTGAACCAGACATTGTCGGCCCTCGGGCGAATTCAAGAACCATCCATGCGTGCTCCCTCTCAATCTATCGATTGATCTCTCGATCGCCACGACATGCTTGCGGAAAGCCTCCTCATCTCCCAAATCGAACCAGTCGCGATCGGGCGCCGCGGATATCCAGTCCATTTCGTTGCAGTACATGGGTTCCTCCTCATGGATACATTTCCAGGCTCTACATCGACGGATCGAGCAATTCGAGTCCATTGCTCTGATCCTCATCCTCCATCCTGTTCCCGTCGCCAACCTCACAGACATCGGGCTCCGGGTCCGGCCGTACCTCGACCGAATCGACGTGGACGTCGAGCTCTTCAACTTCTGTGCTTTCGACCGCGAGTCCGACGGAATCCGCTGACCAGCCACCAAAGTCAGAATTCAACCCACCGGGCGTCGTTCGAAGCGTCCCGCGCGAATCCGATTTGCCGAGTTCATCCAGCGCCATGCGCTTGACCTGGCTGCGCGACAGGTCTTCGGCAATCCCGGCATAGACGCTGCGGTCGGAATAGATGTGCAGTTCGTCGCGATGCCGTGAGCCCGCAACGTATCCCCATTCGCGGCTAGCCATGCGATCACTGACGAAAACCAGCACCTTGTCGGCTGTCACGCCCTGAGCTTTATGCGCAGTGACCGCGTAGCCGTGGGTCAGATGAGGGTAGTTCCCGGTATCGACGACGATCGATTCTGCGCCGTCGATATCTACCACCAGCGATCCAGCGTCAATCGCACGGACCGTGCCCAGCGTGCCGTTCTTGACTCCGAGATGGCGATCGTTGCGAAGAAAAAGCACGCGATCGCCAACCGAAAAACTGCAGCCGCTGACCGCAAGCGCTTCGATACCAAGCTTGCCGCGCTCTTTGAGCAGGCGCCGTGCTTCAGCGTTGATCTCGCGCACGTCCGCGCGCGTAGCAGCAAGCATCAGACATTCAGCGGGTCTGCTCGGATCGGACATGCGGGCCCAATCCTGAACCATCCGTGCGATCGTCCTGGGTTGGCCATCGCAAACGTGAATGCGCCTATCGCGAGCCAGAGTCTCGAGCGCGTCGCCCGCCCTTCCCTGCATCAGGTCGACGACAACCCGTCGGTCACCGTCATTGCGTTGGCGCCGGATATCAGACATTTCCGCGGCACCGAGCTCGGATGAAAGGCGACGAAAGACTCCACCAGCATCGATGGATTGCAGCTGACACGAATCTCCGACCAGCACTACTTTCGAAGATGCGGAAGCGGCAGCGGTGAGCAAGCGCTGCATCTGTGCAGTCCCCACCATGCCTGCTTCGTCGACCACGACTACCGTCTTGGGACCGAGCTTTCGAGCACCCGATTCCACCTCTGAAAGCAGGGAGTGCAGCGTTTGCGAGGAGATACCGCTGCCTTCCTGCAGCCCTTGGGCGGCCTTGCCGGCCAAGGCGGTGCCGATGACTTCGAAGCCCGAACTCTCCCAACACTCTCTCGCCGCCCCAAGCATGTATGACTTGCCGGTACCGGCGCGGCCTTCGACGATTGCGATACCGGCGTCCGATACGACGTGCTCCAAAGCGCGAGACTGCTCCGCACTCAGCGGTCGCTGGGACGCGGCGGCCGAGCAACGAAAGCCAACTTGACCGGCCAACGCTTGCGCTGCCGTGATCGCCTGCCGTTCCAACTCAAGCATCGAGCGTGTCGTATATCGCTCGCCATTGATCAACACGACTTCATCGCTGTCCAGCAGACGTGCCACTAGTTTCTGGACTCTATCAATACCTCCGCCAGCTACCTGCATCTGTTCTGAGACAAAGCGCCACATATCTTGGACTCTGAACACCGCATTGTTGGCGGTCAGGGCATTGAGTATCTCGTCGGGATCGATTGGCTTGAGCTTTGGGTGCGACGATCCGCGCAGCCCGACGGCCTCATGGTAGCCGAAGCCGACCGCCACGCCTCGCTCCCGCCATCCCTGACGCAACTCCTCTGGGTCCGCTTCCACTTTCCTTGCCCGAGTTGCCAGCGTAACCATCTCCATTTCGGCCGGGGAGCTAACGCCAGACTCCAATGCTGCGCGCTCGATATCGTTCCTTCGGCGCGAGAATTCCTTGCAGGCCGCATCCGGCACGCCATCAATTCGGAAGGCGCGACCGTCGGCAACGACGGCGTAGCCAAGCAACTGAAGCTCATGCGCGAGCTGAGCGCGATAAGCCGTCCCAGCAGCGGTTTGCCACGTGAATAGATTGCGGCTCTCAAGGGCACCCCAGCGACCGTCAGCGCGGAGACCGCAGTTGCAGACGAACGCGTGCGTGTGTAATTGCGGATCCAGCGCCCGACTCGAATCGTGGGCGAACAGCGCCGCCAGCATTCTTGCCGGCACCTGCGCTGCGCCTCCTTTGCCGACGCGGGCGCGAAGGGCGTTTCGCTCCAGCAATCCCAGTGCCGCGGTGACAGCCCGCTCATGAGCGCAGGTGATGGCAGCTTGCTGACTCGCGCCCAGTTGAGACCAGAGCACGCTGACTGACTTGGGCGAGCTGAAACAGAGATCCCACCCTGCACGATGCTCCGGTCCAGCGCGTTGAACCAATGCAGTTCCGTCCGGGCTCCGGCCTTCAGCAACCGCGCGAAACGCTTGAGCATCAACTTGCGGGTGGAGGCCCAGTTCAGACGCCGCCGCGCCCGCGTACCAGCGCCCGGGACTCGCAGTGTAGTAGTCGCCAGTTTGAAGATGGTCCTCGAAGTATTCCGCCGCTCCGCCAGCGCCGTTGTGGCTGCCAATTGTCAACATTTGGACAGAACCCAAAGGGTGCGTGGGGTGTGATCAATACTTTTTGCGTCCATACGAATCCACCATCGTCCTGTATGTTCCATGTGCGTCTTTTAGTTACTATAGTCGCCGCTATTTGTACGATTTGCGTCGTTGATGAGATCATTTTCTGGAGGGCAAAGCAATGCACGAAGATGCCGAGAGTCGAATGAAAGAGTTCCTCAAGACACTGGACCGACCGCGATCCGTCGCGGCGCGGGTCCGGGAAATGCTCCCGGAGATAGAGGAGAGTCGAAAACGAGGCGCCCGCTGGCCCGAGATCGCCGAAGTACTCGGGATCCCGCGATCCACGCTTCTGGCTGCGTACGCTCGCGCGAAGAAGGCAGTCGCCGTCAGCGAGGCTCGATCCAGCCCAGCGAAAGCTCGGTCATCCCGCGACGCCCCCCCTCCCGTACCGGCGCCGGCCGCGCCGAGTAGCAGCAAAAGGAAAATTGAGAGATGGAACGATTGATGATCGTGTCCCACGGCGAGAAAGGTGGCGTTGGCAAAAGCACCGTAGCGACGCTCTTGACGGAGCTTGCCCCATCTCGGCCCATGCTGGTCGAATGCGATGAATCGGCGCCGGACGTCGCCAGAAGGTATAGAGCATATGGATATCAGGGCGTATCGATTCCACTGCTGACCGCCGACAGCGCGGCTGATGCGTTGAGCGATTTGATGTCGGAGATCGAGGCCTGCGATGCCGACGTCGTGTTGGTAAACCTCCCAGCCGCCGCAAGCGCCGTGGTCGACGCATACGCCCAAGAGATCATCAGCGTCGCCCAACAGGTCCGTCGCAAGCTGGTGGTCACCTATGCCATCGGATCGAGCTACGACTCTGCAGCTGCCGCGAGAAAGTGTGCCGAGACTGGACTGGCGAGCGTTGCCGACGTGAGACTGGCGGTACTCAACACCTATTTCGGCCCGGCGCACAGACTGGGCTGGGACGATGACTGTCGCGCCGTCTGGGATGGCCCAGAGACGGTCCTACCCGCGCTCGCCGATCGAGTGACGGCACGTATCCGGTCAATCGAGGCGCCCTTGAGTCGGATCGCTGATGGCGACATGGGCGATGTGCCACTGGTGGACCGAGCACTGCTGCGCAGATGGATGCGTGAATGCCAGCCGCTGGCGGATGCCGTCTATGGATAGTCTCAGAGACGTTGCACTCAAGCGGCTCGCAGTTGCCGAGCAACTGGAGCTGTTACGCCTTGGTGCTGCTGCGCGACTGGCAGACGATGATTTCGTGTGGATCCTTCTGGCCGCCGCGATAAGACTGGACCTTGACCGGTTCACGCGCATCGCTACCAGTCATGTGCGCGCGAGATCGGAGCACGAAGTGACGCAACTGGTAGACCGCGCTGCTGAGCGAATCACGGACCTCACCCGCTACGCCATCAAGGGAGCGCGCTGGGAGCGTCCCGCCCATAAGCTTGCCTTAGTTGCGGCCACGGCGCTGATCCTGATGGCGACTCATCTATCTGTCTTTGCCCTTGCCGAGCGAGGCTGGATTGGCTACCTCCGAGAAGAGATTGCCGGACTACGAACGGCGCAGGCGGAGCTTGCCAAGAATCTGCCACCCAATTGGCTGACCTGGTCGGCTACCACTGCCGGTGAACGAGTGGCATTCGTCGCAAGAACCGTGAACCAGATAGAGCTACGGAATTGCTCGCTTGCAGGAAAGCCGGGCACATGCCTCCAGGTGAAGTGACTGCGGTCAATGGCTCTTACAGGGCATCGCGTCAATTCTAAGCACGGGTTGCGATCCCAAGTACCTCATTCGTCGATATTGCATCCATCGGGATGATTGCCGTAATCTCAACCTCGCAGCAACGGTCGCTCTCCCTGGCCCGCGAGGGCTGGGGTGGAAACATGAAGAGTCTGCTGTGTTTGCTGTCCTCGGCCCGCGAGAGTTCGAGGTTAAGAAGTAAGCGCGTTGCTGCGGTTGCATTCCTCGACCCAAAAGGGTTCGAGGTGGAGATGTAGAGGTGTTGCTGGAGTTGCATTCCTCGGCCCGAAAGGGCTCGAGATGGAAAGTTGTATCGGTAGCTGGAATTGCATTCCCAGGCCCGCGAGGGCCCGGTGTTCAAGCGGATAGGCAGTACCCAACCGACTTCATAGGTCGGTTGGGTTTTGTCGTCTCAGAATTCTTCTGCATGCAGCAATAATGCGAAGCAAAGGGAGCCCCGGCGAGCGGGCTCTTAGTGTGATGTCGCAAGAATGACCATTACTAAACCGTGATCAATTTCCTGGCAGCGCGGTCTACTGCTTTGATGAACCAGTTCTGCATCAAGTAAATCCGCAGCGTGGCAGCCAGCGGATAGGGTCGGCGGCCGCCACCAGCTTTCGGATAGTGCGGATCAATCAAGTACTGCAGCGTGAGCCAGGGAACCGCCTCTTCGATCTCCACCAAGAGTTTCTCCCGGCGCGTCCGCTTGCGCTTGCCCGGGTACTCAGCGACACCAAAACTCACCAGACTCATACGACCGAACACCCGGCATCCTTGACCCGATCAGACCACAAGAAGCGGAACTTGCTCAGAGCTTCCCTAGATGTGAGGCATTGCAATCATGACTGCGATTCGAAACCATCCCTGAAGAGTGTATTCCAGACTTGGAAAAATGAGAGCTCAAGCGGAGCCGCAAACTCCCCCGTTGCCAAGCCTGTAACGGCCGGATCATTTTGCAGTGCCCTTACACTCGAAGCGGTTCCTCCCCAAGCTTCGCAGGAAGCCCCCGGAGATACCTTTCTGGCCGGTATAGCCCTAACTTGCGGCATTTCTCCCTTTTCAGCGTAATAGACCTGTCCTGTGCCATGCCTCAGAAGAAACCCGCCGGCCACAGGCGGACCTATGAAGTACGCCTGTCCGCTGCAATCGGCAGTTGTGAAGTACAAGGACGAAAGTGTCGACGTTATGCCTCCGGCAATTGTGAAACGGTCACTTGAGATCACGCCCGTCAGCATATCCACGGCAAATGTATATCCTTTCGAACTGGCGACCCCCGTCAGGGAGCCGGTTAGCGAATCAACGGCATACCCAACCATCGCCTGGTTCGCGTCTACGATGATGGTGCCTTGCGCCTGAGTGGACGCAGACGTCGCGAGCAAGAAAATAGCCAGCAGTTGTCGCATTAGTCGGACCCTCAATTGGAGCGCGCAGGATTTCTCGGTTGGACAGTTTACGCCGATCGCCTGGCGATGAAGAAGCGCAAGCTGAGTCGGACTTTGGGGGGCCGGCAGCATGTCCGTGATCAGGACGGCACGGGATTCTACGAGCTTCCGCCTCGATGCTTGTGATGGTTGCAGGAACCGAGGTGAGGTTGCTCACGGGCTTGCATCGCGGCCCAAATTGTCGGCTCTGGCGGAGCGCTATTTCGAGTCGATATCGATCTCTCCGGCGCGTATTCCAAGGCCACTACGGGTGCCTTGAGTCAAGTTGTCGACGCCCAATCGCGATCACGTGCCATGGCAAATTCTTCAAGGGCCATTGGCGCTAATTGATCAACGGAAGGCTCCTAATCAGCTTCAACCTGGAGTCGACGACGGCGGCGATCCCGGCGCGTTCTCGGTGACGACTCTGACCGATCCTCTGCCCGCCAATCGAAAATTCCCGTCGCCGCAGGCAAGCATCAGACTTGACGTAGCCTAAATCAGCTAGTGGATCCGGTGGCAACCCCTATTCCAGCACGCTCGATGGCACCCAAAAAGCTTGCAATTTGCGCTGCTGCCTGCCGCGCAATCTGCCCTTCGTAGGCAGCAATGGAGGTCTCGACCTGATCGAACCAGTTTGTCGGATCAAGGCTCTGGTACCAGATCCAACCTCTTGAGTGACTGCCAGTTCCTACGCCGGCTGCGTGAAGACGTCGCCGCAGATCTGCAGCGATGTCCGAGCGTCCGTCGATGCCTTCACTGCACAATCCGTAGATGGCATTGCGACACCCCCAGGACTGGAATTCGAGATGGACTTCAAGAGCACGATGTGACTGGATTCGAAATCCGATGCCGCTATAGATCTTCGTCAGATCGTTTTCAGTGGCATCAATCCACCCGCCAAACCCGGGCAATGCTTCCAGCCGGCTGCGAAGCGTCGACTTGACTCGCTCCGCCAAGGCCCGGCGTAATGGCCAATTCGTGGCGTCGACGGCGAAGACGTGCCTGGTTAGCTCGGGGTTCATGCGAGCATGAATTCTCTTGGTCAATTCGCTGGATTGGACATCGATTGAGACTCTGATGGGAGTTGTCGGGCCGCGAGTGGGGTAGTCGAACAGCGGGCCGAATTCCGACCTGGCGGCGATCCGGAGCACTTCCAAGAGCTGCCTCATGATTCTCTTCGACAGGGTTCCATCGACGATTCCCGTCCAGACCGAGCGATCGTTCCACCAATAACGTTGCTCGAAGGGGCGCCACCATCCCCACCACGCTGTGGACTGGCCGATGCCGAGGGCCGCGTTGAGCGCCTCGATTAGCTGCGGGGAACCGGCGTCGTCCTGAACGTTGCGGCGACCGATGCCGAAGAAGCAATCGCCGCAATTGGATGCCTCGAACGCGAGCGCGAGTCTCAATGCACTGGCGGGATCACGTGCAATCTCGACCTGAGCGTGCTTCGTGTCCAAGGGCTTGGGGATCGACAACACCCAACCCTTGAATTCAGATTCAGCAATTCTTTGGAATTCATCCCGAAGTTGGCCCTCCAGATCTCGCAGCAAGAGTTGCCTGAGCTCCCGGGCGACGGGGGAGTACAAGTGCACGGCGGCATTGATGCCCTGGGTAGAGGCGAGCGCGGACTCCAGGATTAGTCTGGACTCGAAGTCTTCCGCGTCGTTGGAGAATCGAGTCGCGATGAATCGATCGAAGTCCCGCAGGAAGATCGAGACACGCTCGTTCTCACAGCAGCCAAGGCAATCCCGGAGCCAATCGCGCATGTCGCGGTAGCTCATCAGGTGAAGCGTACCTGCCCTCTCATGCGCCATGCGATCTTCGATCGCGACGCTGGCTTCCGCGGGCTGCTGGCCGTCGACCCCGGCCAGATAGAGCAGCTTGTACGGGCGACCGACTATCTTGAGATGCGCGAGATAGTCTGAAATCTGCGCCTGCTGATCTGCCGCCCAAGGCTTGTTCTCGATGGCAAGCACGCGATCACCGAAATTGACTTCGATATCGATGCGCCGCTGCTTGGCCACAATCCTGTCGGTAGCCACCTCCGTACGAACCGACACTGCTCCATTGATGGCGGAAGCATCTTTCCAGAATCGGACCAGGAAGCACTTGAGAAAGCGCTCACCCTGACCGTGGGGTCCTCTCGGATTCAGCATGTCCGCAAGAATCTGGGACAAGCCGATTTCGTCCGTGCGCGCATACCGAAGCACACTGAATTCGGGTGCAAGCTGCGGCTCGAGCTGCCGTCGATACTCGCTGAGCTGGCCGATCTGATGGCTAAGAGCCTCCAGCCACGCCAACACCTCAAAATCCGCGTTCTTCGACATGGAGCTACTCCCGTGAGCTAGCGTTGCCCGGCTGATCAACGCCGCCGTGTGGCCGGCAGATCAGGACATAGGGAATTTTGACGCCAATACCCGACAAAGTGTGTCGCGGCTCAGAGAGGCTTCAGGGCAATTTGGATACGTCAATCCACGAGACATGGCCCGACGATGCTGGGAGATTGGGGGCGAGACTGGCGGGAACATTGCGGGAAATTCCACGACCGTCCACTCGGGCAAATGAATGAGAGAGATTTTTCGTCTTTTAGATCAGCATCTTAGATGGCGCGCCCGGCGGGATTCGAACCCACGACCCCTGCCTTCGGAGGGCAGTACTCTATCCAGCTGAGCTACAGGCGCGTTGTTGGCAAGTCTAAGGCATTCGAGAACCATCCATGGTGCTCTACGCCGGCTTCGGCATCCATGCCTCAGCGTTCAGTTCTCGCGAGGTAGTGCCTCGCGTCCGCTGCGCGGACCGCCCTTCACCCAGCTGAGCTACAGGCGCGTTGTTGGCAAGTCTAAGGCATTCGAGAACCGTCCGTCCGGCCCGTCAGCATAGCTGCCGGGCGTTCGATCGGTCGCGCGCCATGGCGCGCAAGCCGTCCGCTGTTACCCCTGGTGCTCTACGCCGGCTTCGGCATTCATGCCTTGGCGTTCAGGTCTCGCGAGCGCGGAGCATACGCGAAGGCGGTACGGCGGGGTACGCCAGATTAGGGATTGCGGGAAGCGTCGGCTGGTCTCTGAATGCTGACGTGCAAAAAACCAAGGCTTACGAATTGTTCACAAGGCGTTAGACTGCGCGCTGATTGCGCACGATTCGCGTTAACCGGGGATGGAGGCGACATGCATCACAAGACCACAACATGGATGGCGATGGGTTTGCTGGCGATGAGTTCAATCGCCCATGCGCAGAATCCAGCCATTGATCAGCTGAGCCAGTTTGCGAATTCGGCAACGACCCTGAACAACGCTCGGGCCATAGGCACGCTGTGTTTTGCCGGCAACCGGCTGAGCGCACGACTGCAAAGTGACTGCAATACCCTGGTGGGTGCGGCCTTCGGTGCCGACCCGGCCCTGGATACCGCGGTGCGCAGTGCATTGGCGCGGATCACCGCTGACAACGCCACCATCCCGTTGGATCGCTCTGGCCTCGGCAAGGCCAGCTTGGTGCCGGTGGCGCCCAGCGGCAGCGGCCCGGGCTGGGCGGCATTGATGACTGCCGATCCTTCGGTGGTGGCGATGAGCCTGTCTGGTGACGGTGATGGGGCTGACTGGTCACTGTTCGTGAATGCCCGCTTCGATCAGAACGACCGCGACCGCAGTGCCAACGAGGATGGTTTCAGCAGCGATGGCAATGCCGCCACGGTGGGTGTCGATCTGCGCACCAGCCCGAACTCCCACGTCGGCGCAGCGGTCAGCTTCGGCCGCAGCAATCTCGATTACACCGGCGCCTCGGGCAAGCTGGACACGCGTGAAACGGGCTTCAACCTGTTTGCCGGTTGGCAAGCCGACAATGGCTTCTATCTGGACTCCCTGCTGACCTTCAATCGGCGCAAGCAGGATCAGGTGCGGCGGATTGCCTATGGTCTCGGCAGCTCCTCGGTAGACCAGAGCTTTGATTCCAAGTTCGACAGTGACGAGCGCCTGCTGGCACTGACGGCCGGTTTCCAGGTGAACCGCGGTGCGGCCAGCTTCAATCCCTATCTGCGGGTGGAACTGGTCAAGGCCGACAGCGATGGCTACACCGAAATCTCGCGCAATCCCACGGCCAACGGTGGCGGCTGGGCACTGCAGGTGGCGCCCATAGACGAGTCCTTCAATCGCACGGCGTTGGGCATGCGCGCGGCCTATGCCATCAGCGGCAGCAATGGGGTCTACCTGCCCTTTGTCGATCTGTCACTGATCAAGGTGAACGGCGCCAACAATGAACCCGCCAGCGTGCGCTACACCGGCGATCTGTCGGCCAATGTCAACCTGAGCGCCGTCGACTTCCTGATGGTGGCAGATGCCGAAGACAACAGCTATGGCAGTGCCGCGCTGGGCATGAGCGCGCAGTGGGCCAATGGCTGGTCGGGCTTCTTCAGCTATCGCCGCAACTTCGCCGAAAGCCGCTACACCCAGGAACAGATCAACCTCGGCCTGCGCATGGAGTTCTGATCGGCAACGCGGCGTAGAGCGCAGTGCCACAATGGGCTGCGCTGCAGCGACGGCAACGCTCGGGCCGGCAATTGCCGGCCCGAGTCGTTCCTGGCTTACTTGAACGAGTAGTGGGTGTTCAATCCGACGATGTACACGCCGGTATTCGAGCCGCCCACATCCACGCTGTAGTAGCTGACACCCAGGCCCGCGCCGAAGCGTTCCGTGAAGTTGTATCCGAAACCGGCACCGGCGTAGAGGTCGGTGCCGCTGTCGTTGTCCCTGAGCGTGGCAGTGCCGGGCACGCTGAGCTTGAAATCGGCGTCCCAGGCCCAGAAACCGATGCGCCCGGTCAGATACCAGGAATCGCCAGTGTTGATCAGCGCATTCAGACCCAGCGTGAAGCCGTCGATGCCGACCTCGGCCTTGGCACGGCCGCCAGTCACGTCGAAGTTGTCCTTGAAATCACCAAAACGGGTGTAGCCGCCTTCCATGCCGAGCGTGTCGTTGAAGCGATAGACCAGGGAGGTGCTGCTGGAGAAGGACTGATCGTCAATCCCGTTCTCGTCGACATAGCCCAGACCGGTGTAGCCACTGGTCTCCCAGTTGCTGGCTGCGGCGATGTTGCCGCTCAGTGCGGCGACGAGTCCGAGCAGGTACAGCGTGGTATTGGATTTCATGGCTTTGGACGTCCTTATTCGGTTTGAGTGGGTGCAGGCGGAAATCAAGGCTTGCGCTTCAGCCGGCAGCTTCTGAAGGTCCGTGGACAAGCGCAGCCACCGGGTGGCTGCGCCTGCGAGCGCGAATGATGGACCACGAACCCTGAACACGCAGTCTTGGGCGCGTGCGGGCCGCTGCGGCAGCGGCCTGATCGTTCACCCCGTCGTATTCGACAAATGATGACGCTGCAACATGGCCGTCATAAATGCTTCCTAGACTGATCCCATCGCTTTCTCCAAGCGCTCTCGGTCCGCGTCATGAACCCTATGCCTATGCGCATGTGCATTGCTGCTGCGTGCACGCTGCTGTTTGTCACCGCTCCCGTGTCGGCCCAGTCGGGCGGTTCCCCCGGCGCCCTGGCGGAATCCTTGATCAAGTTGCGCTCGGAGGTGGAGCAGCTCAACAACGACGTCGAGCTGACGCGCCTGGAGGCGCGCACGCAGATGGCGGCGCTGTCAGCCCAGAAGGCAGAGCTTCAAGCCTCGGTCAATCGCGCCGAATTGAATGCACGCAAGCTGCGCGAGGATCTGGCCAAGAAGCAGGCCGAAGCCGAATCGGCCGGTGTCGCTGGCGATGCGCTGAAGCCGGTGTTGCTGAGCGCACTGCAACAACTGCGACAGCGGATTGCATCCGGGCTGCCCTTCAAGCAGAGCGAACGGCTGGCCGAGCTGGACGAGCTTCAGCGTCAGGTCGAATCGGGCACCTTGGCCACGCCTCGCGCAGCCAACCGCCTGTGGGCCTTCTATGAGGACGAGTTCCGGATCACGCGCGAGAACGGCATCTACAGCCAAACCATCCCGCTGGACGGCGCCGAGGTGCTGGCGGACGTCGCCAAGGTCGGGTCGATGATGCTGTTCTTCCGTCTGAGCGACGGCCGCGTCGGCATGGCCAAGTCGGTCGGCGGCGACTGGCGTTTCGAGGTCCTGACCGATCCGGCCGATCAGAAACGCGTGCTGGCCTATTTTGATGCCCTCGGCAAGCAGATCCGCCAGGGCTGGTTCGAACTGCCCAATGCGCTGGCCGGAGGTGTGCAATGAAGCGCGCGAAGCATGGCCTGATGGCGCTGTGCCTGCTGATCGCCAGCGGGCTGTCGGCGCAGAATCCGGAGCCGGCCAAGACCGCCGCCGCCACGACGCCGGCGCCGGCGCCGGTCGCAGCAGCCACGCCGCCCGCGGCCAAACCAGTCTCGGTCGACGAAGCCTATCGCAAGGAATTCGCCTTCCTGTCGGCGCAGAAGCGCGAGCTGGCGGCGCAGTTGCAGCAGATGCAGCGCAACTCGACGCAGCAACAAGCTGCACTGAACTCGGAAATCGCCGCGCTCGAGTCCCGCGTACTGGCGCTGGACAACGAGACCAGCCGGCTCGCCGACGAATCGAATCTGGCCGAAGAAGCCGCCATCAACAACGAGGAAACCAGCAATCTGCTGGCGGCTACCTTTGCCCAGGCCAGCGCCACGCTGGAAGGCTTCGGCATTGAACTGATGAAGTCGGAGCCCTTTGCGGCGCTGGCCGATGGCGACAAGACCGCGCAGATGTTTGCCGCCGCCGACCAGAAGCTGGGCGAGTTGTCGACCGTGCGCAAGCAGCCGGGCAGCTTCTTCCTGGCCGACGGCACCCAGGTGGAGGGCACGCTGCTGCGCCTGGGCAATATCGCTGTCTACGGCATCAGCGATCAGGGTGCCGGTGCGCTGGTGCCTGCCGGCGGCGGCCAGTTCAAGCTCTGGCGCGAGCCCTCGGCCGACATCGCCAAGGCGCTGGCCGCGGGCGAGAAGCCCGCTGTGCTGCCGGTGTTCGTGTTTGAAAGTGCAGCCTCGGCCATCGCCGAACCGGAGAAGAAAACGGTCAGTGGCGAAGTCGCCAAGGGCGGTCCCATCGGCTATGTGATCCTGGCGCTGGGTGCCATTGCCATGGTGCTGGTGGTACTGCGCGCGATCTTCCTCTCGCAGGCCGGTGCCGCCGTGCAGCCGACCATTGCCGCCGCCGCGCCGCTGGTGCGTCAGCACCGTGCCGCCGAAGCCATCGATGCGGTCAAGCAGCGCAAGGGCTCGGCCGCCCGAGTGGTGACCGCCGCGCTGCGCAACATCGAACGTGAGCGCGAGCATCTGGAAGACATCATTTCCGAGGCCATCCTGCACGAAAGCACGCGCCTGAACCGCTTTGGCTCGATCATCCTGATGGTGGCTGCCGTGGCGCCGCTGCTGGGTCTGCTCGGTACCGTGACCGGCATGATCCAGACCTTCGATGTGATCACCGAGTTCGGCACCAGCGATCCCAAACTGCTGGCTGGCGGCATCGCCACCGCGCTGGTCACCACCGAGCTTGGCCTGATCGTTGCCATTCCCTGCCTGCTGCTCGGCAACCTGCTGTCTGGCTGGGCCGAGCGCATCAAGGACGATATGGAACAGGGCGCGATCAAGGTCATCAACATGTACCAGGAGCGTCGCGACAGCACGCTCTCGGCGAAGGCGGCTTGATGAGTGACGCTGCGCTCCGAGGGCACGAGGCACGAGGGCAAGAGGGCGAGAGGGCACGAGGGCACGCAACAGCTGCCACGCGCCAATTCACGCCCGACCCGCCTCTCAATGGCAGCCGGTTGCACGAGACGCGCTTTTTCGTGCCCTCGTGCCCTCGCGCCCTCGTGCCCTCTTTCCTCCGCGCCCTCGTGCCCTCAGGTATCTCCCAATGATCGGCGATCGCGTCCATAGCGTAGGCAGCGCCGCAGAGGCCATCGGCGCCTATCTGCAGAACGGCGGGCTGGTGATGCCGCCGCTGGTGCTATGCGTGGTGGTGCTGTGGTTCGCCATCGGCTGGCGCTGGGTCACGCTCAATCGTGGCGGCGCCAAGAGTGTGCGTGTGCTGATCAACAACCGATTGCGTGACAAGCCCAGGGTACTCAAGGGCATCGTCGATACTGCGGTCAATCAGGGTGTCGCTCTGTGGGCCGAGCACAAGCCTTATCTGCGCGAACGCCTGGACGAGGCCTTTGGACATTATCAGAGCGAGATCAAGCGCTATTCGCTGGTGGTCTCGACCATTGTCGCCATTGCTCCGCTGCTGGGCCTGCTCGGCACCGTGATCGGCATGATCGAGACCTTCAACTCGCTCGGCGACATGACCCTGTTCAGCCAGACCGGCGGCATCGCCGGCGGTATCGCCACCGCGCTGTTCACCACCCAGATGGGACTGGTGGTGGCGGTGCCTGGCTACATCGTCAAGAGCGTGCTCGACCGGCGTCAACGCCAGATCGAACATGACCTTGCCCAGATCAAAGACATCTTGTGCTCGCTGTCACCGGCGCGCCCGGAGATCCATCCATGAGTTTTCGCCGTCACCAGGACAAACCCGCCGAAGGTGGTGTCGATCTGACCCCGATGATCGACATGACCTTCATCCTGCTGATCTTCTTCATGGTCAGCACCACCTTCGTCAAGGACATGAAGGTCGATATCGACCGCCCCGGCGCCACCGCCACCCAGGTGGCCTCGACCAAGGCCGTGCGCGTGTACATCGACAAGCAGGGACAGACCTACATCGACGGCGAGCCGGTGCAGATCTGGACGCTGCAGAGCCGCATCCGCGACCAGATCAAGGCCATGACCAGCAAGAGCGTGCTGGTGGTCACCGACGAACTGGTGCCTTCCGGACGCCTGGTGGAAGTGGTCGATCAGGCCCGCCTGGCAGGTGCCGAGGATATCGGCGTGGCGACGTCGGTTGAGGCGGGAGAGGGCTGATGAACCGGCTTCGCCAAACTGGCTCGGCACTCCTGTGGGAGCGGGCTCTGCCCGCGATGCCGCGGCTGGGGGAGCAGGCTATGTCTGGGATCTTGAGCCGCCGATCGCGGACGGAGTCCGCTCCCACAGGGGCCAGAGCATCGCGGACGGAGTCCGCTCCCACAGGGGCAGCAGGGGCTGTCGGGGTGGCGCGACCATGATCGCCACGCGCTCCCGTCGTCTTGGCGCCGCGCTGTTGAGCACGGCCATCGGCTTGATGCTGGTCGGCAGTTCGATCCTGTGGATGAATCGCAAGGCCGATCTGCGCAGCGGCGAATCGGGCACGGCGATCTCGCAGATCGTGGCCGAGAAGAAGGAAAAGCCCAAGCCCAAGCGTGAGGTGCAGAAACGTGAGCCGCCCAAGCGTCAGCCCAAACGGGCGCCGGCGCCGCCGTCGGCGAATCTGGGCTCGGCGCTGGCCGGCCTGGATTTCGGCCTGCCGCAATACGAATCCGAAGACTTGTCGGCGCTGGGCAGCAATCTGCTCGGCGACGGCAAGGACGTGGTCATGACCGATTCCTCGGTCGATGTGCCACCGCGACCGATGGTGCAAAGTGCCATCCCCTACCCGCTGCGCGCCAAGGCCCAGGGCGTGGAGGGCTATGTCCTGCTGAGCGTGCTGATCAGCCCCACCGGCCAGGTCGAGCGGGTCAAGGTGCTCGAATCGCAGCCGGCAGGCGTCTTCGAAGCCGCCGCCGAAGCCGGCGTCAAGACCTGGAAATTCGAACCCGCCCAGTACCAGGGTCAAGCCGTACGCGTGTGGGCCACGCAGCGGGTGAGGTTTGATTTGTCATGAGCACGACCCTGGTCGCGAAAATCCTGCGTTGCGGCAAGCAAGGTGAAACGTCAAACGTAAAACGTCAATATGAAGGCGGAAACATCGGGGCTTTCGGCTTTTTTTCACGTTTCACGTTTTACGTTTTACAAAGGCACCCGAGCGAGTCGCGCCAGAACCGAAAAGCTCCCGGCCCCCAGCACCCCCCTTCACGTTTCACGTTTCACGTTTTACTCCTGCTCGCCTCAGTGCTGCTCACAGCCGCATCGCTCCCGACCCACGCCAAGACGGCATCGGACCAACCCGACTTCCTCGAACTCGCCGCGGTGCTGGCCTCTGACGGCAACTACGACAAGGCGGCGATCGAGTACGCCAAGGTCGATGCGGCCGATCCCGAGCTGGATGCGATCAAGTACTACACGCTGGGCGGGCTGATTGCCTTGAACCGGCAGCAGCCGGAAGCGGCGGTCGCGGCCTTTGAACGGGCGATCGCGGCGGGGCAGTCCGAGCCGACGATCTATCTGTATCTGGCGCAGGCGCAATTCGGGCTGGAACGTTATGCCGATGTGCTGAAGACGCTGGATCGCGCCGGTGCGGCCTTCGACACGCTGGCGCCGGTATTCCTCATGCGCGCACAGGCGCACTGGTTGTTGAAGGATCACGCCCAGGCCTTTGCGGTGCTGGCCGATGGCGCGCGGCGCTTTCCAGCCAACACCCAGTTCCTGCGCCGCGAGGTGTTCTTCCTGATGGAGCTTGGGCTGTACCAGGAAGCGGCCGCCCGCGGTCAGCAGTATCTGGCGGTGGCCGAAGGCAAGGAAGAGGACTATGTGGCCATCGGCAACGCGCTGAAGCGCGCGCGCCAGTTTGACGGCGCGCTGCTGTTTCTGGAATCGGCGCGAATGAAGTTTCCCGAAAGCCAGAACGTGATCAAGGTGCTCGCTGCGACCTATCTGGAAAAGGGCGAGCCGCTGGCCGCCGGCGAGCTGATGTATAGAGCCAGTCTCAGCGACCCCACGCTGAAGCCGGAAGCCGCCGAGCTGTTCCGCCGCGCCAAGCTCTATGCGCGGGCCCTGGCGGTGAATGCGCAGATTGAAGATCAGCCGCTGAAGCTGAAGCAGCGACTGGGCATCCTGATTGAGTTGGGTCGTTTCGCCGAGGTGCGCGGCATGGAGCTGGCGCTGACGCGCACGCGACTGCTGGAGGACGAAGACGTGCGTTATGCGCTGGCCTACGCCCTGTTCAAGGAAGGCGATTTCGCCGCCGCCGAAGCGCATCTGACCAAGTTGACCAAGCCGGACCTGTTCCGCAAGGCCACCGAATTGCGCCAGTCGATGCAGGACTGCGCAGCGGAGCGCTGGCGTTGCGTGTAGGACCAGCCAAAGCGGGAGCAGGCCTTTCTGTGGGAGCGGGCTCTGCCCGCGATCCGGGGCCCGACCAGAAGCATCGCGGGCAGAGCCCGCTCCCACAGAAGAAGCGCCATGCAGCAGGTCACGTTGGCCGCCCAGCGGGCTACGTGACGCGGTGAAGCGCCAGTTCTGGCGCAGAGAAAAACGAAAGCGTCACGTAGCGCAAGCGCAACGTGACCTACGAAGAGCGGTTCGAATTCTTCCGAACCCACAAGGTTATCGAGAGACCCATGCGCAAGCCAACCCGAAATCGCCAGACACCGCGCCGCACACTGCTGGCGCTGATGCTGTCCGCCGCGCTGGTGGCGCAGGCACAGACGCCGGGGCGCGCGCTGGTCGATGTCTATGGCTTTGATGCGGTCGCCGGGCCGACCGCCGACTACCGTTTGCGGGTCGATGGCATCGAGCAGCAACCCAACGAGTTTGGCGCGCTGCGCCTGGACCTGAGCAGCGGCGAGCACCAGCTGGAGATCCTGCGCCAGGGCCAGGTGGTCACGACGCTACCCTTGACCACCAAGGCCGGCGAGATTGCCGAACTCATCATCAATTTCGAACGCGATGGCCAGGCCAGCGTCAGCCTCGAGAGCTCGGCCCAATCCACCCAGGATCTGGCCGAGCAGCCGGTCATTGCCGATCCCGGTACGCTGGAAGGACAGATCATCAATGCCGAGAACGGCAAGCCGGTGGCCGGCGCACGGGTCTACATTGCCGGCACGCCCATCGACCTGACCACCGATGCCGAGGGCCGTTTCAAGGCCGATCTGCCGGGCGGCAGCTATTCGGTGTCGGTCCTCGCACCCAGTTTTGCCTCGCAGACCCTGGATGCGGTGGAGATTCCGGCCAAGGGCAAGGCCACGCGCAATATCGAACTGACGCCGGCCGGGCTGGAGCTGGCCGAGTTCGTCGTGACCGAGCCCTATGTCGAAGGCTCACTGGCCGCGTTCGTGGAAGAGAAACGTACCTCCAGCGCAGTGACCGACATCATCGGCGCCGAACAGATTGCCCGCAGCGGCGATTCCGATGCCGCCGGCGCCTTGCGCCGCGTGACCGGCCTGACCCTGGTCGATGGCAAGTTCGTCTATGTCCGCGGCCTCGGCGAGCGCTACTCGTCCACGCTGCTCAACAACGCCCAGATTCCCTCGCCAGATCCCACCCGGCGCGTGGTGCCGCTGGATCTGTTTCCGACCGAGATCCTGCAAGGCATCGTCATCCAGAAAACCTTCACCGCCGACATGCCCGGTGAATTCGGCGGCGGCACCATCCAGTTGCGCACCCGAGGCGTGCCGGAGGGCTTTGTCGCCAAGGTGCAGATCAGCGGCACCTACCTCGACGGCACCACCGGCAGCGAAGGCCTGACCTATCGCGGCGATGATTCGGACTGGACCGGGTTCGAAGGTGGCACGCGCGATCTGCCTGGCGCGATTGCCGACCGCATCGCCCAGGACGGCCGTTTGCGGCCACGCACGACCTTCAATCCGGGCGGTGTCACGCCGGCCGAGTACGAAGCCTATGGTGAGACATTCGCCCAGCGCGGATTCAATCAATCGCCCGAATCGCTGCCACCCGGCGCCAATGTGTCGGCCTCGCTCGGCAATGTCTGGCAGTTCGGCAACAACAAGGTCGGCTTTCTGTCCTCGCTGCGCTACAACAATCAATGGGATACCACCCAGGAAACGCGTCGCAGGTTCAACGTCCAGGGTGCAGACACCTTGATTCTGGGCGCCGAACTGGAGCGCCTGCGCACCGAGCAGAATATTGAACTTTCAGCCTTCCTCAATGCCGGCATCGAGTTCGGCGAGAACCACAAGCTCACCTCCACCACCGTATTGGTGCGCCAGACCACCGACGAGGCGCGCTTCACCGAAGGCTATACCGAAGACCCTGGCGACCGCTCGCGCTTCTACCAGAACCAGTGGAACGAGAACTTCCTGATTTCTCAGCAAATTTCGGGAGAACACATTTTTCCGCGCTTGAGCAATCTGACGGTCGACTGGCAATCAACCAATGCGCGTGCCGGGCGCGACGCACCCAGCGATGTGCAGATTCGCTACGACCAGGACAACAACAGCGGCGAGTACCGCTTCTCCTCGCGTGCCGACAGCAACAGTATCGAGTTTGGCGAACTGGATGACAGCGCCAAGGAGTACTCGCTCAACCTGAAATTGCCGTGGCAGTTTGCCGATGACAGCTCGGTCACCTTCAGCGCCGGTGCCTCGCAGCTGCGGCGCGATCGTGACTCGGGCATCCTGCGTTTTGCCTATCGCGCGGTCGGCGCGCTGTCGCGCAACCCGGCCATCCTGCGACTGACTCCGAATGAGATCTTTGTGCCCGCCAACATCGGGCCTGGCGGTTTCCAGTTCGACCAGACTGGCCGCGACACCGACTTCTATGTCGCCGAACAATCGCTGGATGCGCTCTATGCCAGCGCCGATCTGGTCTGGCACGAGGACTGGCGACTGACCGTGGGCGCCCGCCAGGAAGACAACTTCCAATTGGTGTCGACCGGTGATCCGACACAGCCGAGCGCGGCGATCACCGAAGCCCGCATCGAGCAGAAGGACCTGCTGCCTTCGGCCAGCCTGACCTGGGTGCGTACGGAAAAGGATCAGTTCCGGGTGGGCTACAGCGAGACCCTGTCGCGGCCGGATTTCCGCGAACTGTCCGCGGCGCCTTTCACCGATCCGCTGCTGGATACCGAGACCATCGGCAACCCTGATCTGGTGAGCACCAGCATCAAGAACTACGACCTGCGCTGGGAATACTACTTCACCGATTCCGAGAGCTTCACCGCCAGCCTGTTCATGAAGAAGTTCGACCAGCCGATCGAACGCGTGCTGGTGCCGGGTACCGGCGAGCTGCTGACCTACGTCAACGTCCAGAGCGCCACGCTGCGCGGCATCGAATTCGACATCTACAAGACCCTGGGCATGCTCGCTGACAAGAGCTGGGCCAATCCCCAATGGCTTCCGGATTTCCATTGGGAGAACTGGTACGTCTCGTCCAACTACGCCTATATCGATTCCACCATCGAGCTCGGGTCTGCCGCCAGCATCCAGACCACCCGCGAGCGTCCGCTGCAAGGACAGTCGCCCTATGTGGCCAACTTCCAGCTCGGCTACATCAATCCCGAGTCGGGCCGCGAGACCTCGCTGGTGTTCAACCGCTTCGGCCGGCGCATCTCCAATGTCGGCACCTTCGGCGCTCCGGACATCTACGAAGAGCCCTTCGATCAACTCGACCTGGTGTACAAGCAGAGCCTGCCCTGGTCAGGCTGGACCTTGAAGGCGCGCGCCAAGAACCTGCTCGACCCCACCGTCGAGTTTACCCAGGGCGACGGCATCACCCGCGAGTACCGCAAGGGCCGCGAACTCAATCTCGCGATCGAGTGGAAGTGGTGAGCGGCAGCTGAGGGGCACGGGGCACGGGGCACGGGGCACGGGGCACGGGGCACGGGGCACGGGGCACGGGGCACGGGGCACGGGGCACGGGAAAGGCTAAGGGTTTCGGCGCTGTTGTGGGTCCAGACTTGTGTGGATGCTGCTGGTCTCTGCCGGGAAAAGCGTCCGGACGAGTCCGGACCCACAGGAGCCTCGCCACCCGCCGCTCTTCCCCTGCCCCCTGCCCCCGCTCTTACACTGCTGGTCTCTGCCGGGAAAGCGTCCGGACGAGTCCGGACCCACACGAGCCTCGTCACCCGCCGCTCTTCCCCTGCCCCCTGCCCCCTGCCCCCGCTCTTACGCTTCTGGTCTCTGCCGGGAAAAGCGTCCGGACAAGTCCGGACCCACAAGAGCCTCGCCACCCGCCGCTCTTCCCCTGCCCCGTGCCCCGTGCCACCGCTCTTACGACATCGAACCGTCGTGTCACAGTCAAGAACCTGTAACACACGGGTTCCAGCATGTGATTCCCCGGTCGAAGTTCGGCTGGCTCCCGATCCGTCACGCATTGAAGAGGTCATCATGTTGTCAATCCGTCGCCTGAAAGGCTCCCTGCTCACCGGCGCGCTTGCGCTTGCCATCGGCGCGCAGGCCCATGCTGCCCTGACCGTCAACGATTCCTTCGAGGGCGCGTGGTTCAACCCGGCCGAGAGCGGCCGTGGCGCGTTGGTCGATTACATTGCCACCACGCCGGGCAATGGCGTGCTGTTCATCACCATCTTCAGCTTCGACACTGCCGGCAACCCGCTGTGGTTGACCACGCAAACGCCCGTCGTCGAAGGCGAGTTCTCCTGGTCCGACATGGACGTGCTGCGCTTCACGGGTGGCAACTTCGGCACTCCGTTCTCGACCCCGGCCAGTGCCGTACTCGGCAAGGCCAACGTCAGCTTTGCTTCCTGCAACGCGATGAGCATCAACTTCACGCCCGCCGCTGGCACCACCCTGCCGGCCGTCAACTACAGCTTCTCGCGCCCGGGCACGGTGCCCAGCACCTGCGTGTACACCGAGCCGTTCAGCGCCTGCCCGGCCGGCACCACGGCAGTTGCCGGCGTCGATCGCGTCTGCAAGATCACCTCGCCGGTCACCGGTGATGTGCGTCTGAGCAACGCGGCCACCTACCTGATTGATGGCCCCACGCTGGTCGGCACTGGTCGCAACACCGGACCGGGTCGATTGATCGTCGAGCCGGGCACCTACATCTCCGGCAGCGGCGCCACGCTGAGCTACCTGGCCGTGCAGCCGGGTTCGCAGTTGATCGCCCGCGGCAAGCCCTACGCGCCGATCGTGTTCACGGGTCCGACCCCGGTCAACGGCTCCTGGGCCGGTCTGGTGCTGGCAGGTAACTCGCAGTGCAATTCCTCGCAGGACGGCACGCCCTGCACCTTCGAAGCGGTCGCCAGTCAGCAGTTCGGCGGTACCAACACCGGTGATTCCAGCGGCGTGCTCGAGTACGTGCAGGTGCGCCATGCCGGGCAGGAAGTGCGCCCGAACGAAGAGCTGAACTCGATCACGATGCTGGGTGTCGGCAGCGGCACCGTCGTCAATCATGTGCAGATCTACGGTGGCAAGGACGACGGCATTGAATTCTTCGGTGGCACGGTCAACCTGCGCTACGTCGTGATCCAGGGCGCTGAAGACGATGCGCTGGACTTTGACCTGGGTTACCAGGGCAACATCCAGTACGCCTACGTGCGTCAGGTGCCGGAAATCGGCGTGGTCGGTTCGGACTCCAACGGCATCGAGTCTGACAACCACCCGAGCTCCTTCGATCTGCTGCCGCGCACGCGCCCGACGATCTCCAACTTCACGCTGATCGGCGGCGCCGCGGGCAATGAAGGCATCCGTCTGCGTCGCGGCTCCGGCGCCAACTACGCCAAGGGTCTGGTGGTCGGCTTCAACGCCGAGGGACTGAACTTCAACGACAGCGTCACCTTCGGTCTTGGCGGAACGCCAACCGCACTGGGCACGCAGCTGCAGATGCGCGACATGTTCCTCAGCAACAACACCAACTTCGAGGACAACGCCGCCGATCCGTACCTGATCAGCGCCTGGTATGCCGCTGGCACCAACAACCTGACCGGCGCCAGCCCGCTGGCCGGCACCACGGCCTTCCCGAGCAGCGCTGCAGCGGTGCGTCTGGCAGCCCCGACCAAGCCGGGCGAGTTCTTCGACGCCAACGACTTCATCGGTGCCTTCCAGAGCGCCGATGACAACTGGGCGGCGGGTTGGACCTTCGATCTGCGCTGAGTAACACCTCCAAAAAGAACGATCGGCAGTACTGATCGGATCTTTCAGGGCGCGGGGCAACCCGCGCCCTTTTTCTTTCTGGCGGCAGGGGCCTCGATCATTGACCGGCCGGTCGCGGCTGAAGCCGCTCCCACAGGAGCCACGCCCTGTGGGAGCGGATTCATCCGCGATGCTTTCGAGTGACCGCTCGAACGGAGGGCAGACCGGGCGGCGCAGCAGACCCGGGGAGACCGGCACTCACTCCAGCAGATCACGCAGCCGCAACAGCGCGATGCGTTCGATCTGGGCCAGGGCAGTGGCAATCTCGGTTTCACGGCTGTTACCCAGACGCTCGGCCATGTTGGCGATGATGCTGCTGCGGGTGTGACCGCGCACGGCAAGGATGAAGGGAAAGCCGAAGCGCTCGTTGTAGGCCCGGTTGAGCCGGGTCAGCTCAGCGAATTCTTCGGCGGAGCATTGATCGAGGCCGGCGCCGGACTGCTCGCGGCTGGAGGCCTCGGTGAGTTCGCCGCGGATCGCGGCTCGACCGGCCAGTTCCGGGTGGGCGCGGATCAGTCTGAGCTTGGCCTCGTCATCGGCATCGGCCAGCACCCTGCACATGGCTGCATGCAGCGCCTCAACATCGCAGAAAGGCCGTTGCGACCAGCTGGCGGCGGCGATCCAGGGCGAGTGCTCGAAGATGCCGCCAAGGATGGCCGTGAACTGTTCCTGGGACAAGTCGTTGAGTTGGGCGGGCGTCATTGCGGGTTCCTGGGGCACGGGGCACGGGGCACGGGGCACGGGGCACGGGGCACGGGGCACGGGGCACGGGAAGAAGCTACACGAAGGCGTCATTGCGAGGAACGCAGTGACGAAGCAATCCAGGAACTGGCGACCGCGGTGTCGGGCCGTGGTGGCCGCACTTGGGGACCACGGGGGCGCCGCTGCCACAAACCCAACGCACAGAACGCAGAGGGGCGCTGAGAACGCAGAGAATGGCTGTCCATGGTCCGCTCTGCTCCGCCTGCATCTGCAAACATTGTCCAATGGCCATGAACGCGGACAAGTACCGAGCCGTCTTGAGGAGGGACGCGCGCCTGCGCGGCCGCTGTTGATCTCCCGATAGGGCAAGGCGGCGCCGCAGCGCGGCACCCTCCACGGCGGCGATCCACAGGTTCCGGCCGGATGTCTCACGCGGAGGCGCGGAGGCCGCGGACGTGTGCAATCGCCATCGCGGGCCTTTGGTCGTTCTCTGCGGCCTCCGCGCCTCCGCGTGAACGAGCGGTCTTGGGTCTGATCGCGATCCCTCTTTAAAGCCGCTCGGGAAGTCCTGCGAAGAGCGGAGCCTCACCCCTGCCACGGATGCCGCTGGCGCCAATGCCGGGCGATGTCGATACGCCGGCAGATCCAGACTCGGTCGTGCCGGCCGATATGGTCGAGAAAGCGCTGCAGGGCGATGAAGCGCCCGGGGCGACCCAGCAATCGGCAATGCATGCCGATGGACAGCATCTTCGGCTGGCTCTCGCCTTCGGCGTAGAGCACGTCGAAGCTGTCGCGCAGGTATTCGAAGAACTGGGTGGCGGTATGGAAGCCCTGCGGCGTGGCGAAGCGCATGTCGTTGGCATCGAGGGTGTAGGGCACGATCAGATGCGGCTGGCGCACTCCGTCGCTACGCTCCACCTCGGTCCAGAACGGCAGATCGTCGCCGTAGTAGTCGCTGTCGTACTCGAAACCGCCGTGTTCGACTACCAGGCGCCGGGTGTTGGGTGAATCGCGCCCGGTGTACCACCCCAAGGGCGCGGCGCCGGTCAGTTGCCGGTGGATGTCCACGGCCCGTTCCAGGTGGGCGCGTTCCTCGGCGACATCCATGTTCTGGTAGTGAATCCAACGCCAGCCGTGAGAGGCGATTTCGTGTCCCGCCTGCAGGCAGGCGTGGACGAAATCGGGATTGCGCTGCATGGCCATGGCCACACCGAACACGGTCAGCGGCAAGCCACGCCGGGCGAATTCGTCGAGGATGCGCCAGCCACCCACGCGCGAGCCGTACTCATAGATCGATTCCATCGACAGGTGGCGATCCGGATAACTGGCCGCGCCGATGATTTCCGACAGGAACTGCTCACTGCCAGCATCGCCGTGCAGCACGCAGTTCTCGCCGCCCTCCTCGTAGTTCAGGACGAACTGGACGGCGATGCGGGCAGCGCCAGGCCAATCCGCGAACGGTGGATTGCGGCCATAGCCGATCAGGTCACGAGGGTAGGCATTCATTGCGTCGGCACGCCATCAGATGTCGCGAGCATAGCCGCGCGGTGCGTTTCGACAATGGCTCTGTCGATGGGCTGCGTATACTGGAAGTCCCGAGGGAGCACCGCCATGAGCCCTATTTCCAGCCTTTTCCGGAAGATCCTGCTGTCCGTTGCTGTACTCGGTCTGGCGGCGGCGCAGGACCTGGCTGCCAGCGAAGACGAACCGGGTTTTGCCGATCTCGCCCTGCCCTTGCCCGACCCGGCATTTGCCAACTGCCCGGGCGGCTATTTCATCGCGCTGGTCGAAGATGGCCCAGCGAGCGGCGTGTCACCGGGCATCTTTGGCCTGAGTCTGTTGCTGGATCCGTCGGGGGCGCAACGGCTGGAGGGCGGTTTGAATTTCGGCGGGATGCTCGACGGCAGTCAAGTCGCCTTTGCCGGATTCAACATCCAGAATCCGGCCAACGAGCCACAGCGACTCGAACTCAGGCTGACCGGGAATCCGGCCAGCGATCGCGAAGCGTCCTTGCCGGTTCGAGTACGGATCCTGCGCAACCCGGAACCCGGGGTCTCGGAATTGTTGTTCGAGACCACCACCACGCTCAGCGTCGACCAGGCATACACCCACACGCTGGAGATTCAACCGGGCTACCATGTGATGACGATTGCCCCCGAGGGCCCCGCCAGCGTTCCCGGCGGTGCCGCCGACGGCGAAGTCTATGTGTCTCTGCTGACCCAGTTCGTGGATCGCCCCGGCGGTGGCTTCTTCGCCGGCGCCGTGGTCGGCGGATACCACGCGCCGGCTCTGTTCGGGGGCAGCTCCGGCTTTGCCGCCTTCTGTCTGGCCAGCGCCGACAGGGCCAGCGCCCAGGTGTATGCCGCACCCAGTTATGGCAGTACCGGGGCGCACGATCTGCGGCTGCGATTGCAGGACTATCTGCGCCGCGATGTCTATGACTCCAGTCCGGGCCTGCCGGTGAACGTGCAGGGCACCGTGCGCATCAGCAACAGTCTCGACACCTATCTGTACGCGCCGACGCTCAACGACAACAGCTGGAACAATGTGTTGCCGCTGCAAACCGTGGACCTGAACTATGCCGGACCCAGTCGGGGGCGATTGACTTTTCGCATCGCCAACAACCGCTTTGGTCAGGCAGTACAGCTGGTGACCAGCGATGAGATCGTCTTTACGGCCTCCGGCCAGGTGCAGCTTGCCACGGTGCGTCACAACAACGTCGCGATCGAGGTTGCAGCCGCGGCGGAGAAGTCGATTCAGCCGGTGGCGCTGTATTCGCCACAGATCGATCAACGCAACCCGAGTCCAATCGGAGCCTTGTTCTTTGACGGCTTGCTCGGGCAGGAAGAACTGATTCCCATACCCAGCTTCGCTGGCCTGGTCACCGTGCGCAACAACACGCTGCTCGGAAATCCCCGAGCCTATTATCTGATCCGGCCGGAACAGACGGCTAGGGTGCGGGCGATCGACGGCGGCACCGGGATCATCGCGACCATACTCGAACAGAGCTTCGAGGCACTGTCGAACGCGCCGAGCGGCAATTCCACGGCCGTGGTGACCGCCCAGACCTTTGGCTCCACGACCAGCTTCTGTCCAAGCCCGGTGGTTGAAGTACCGGGCTGTGTCAATGCCGCCACCAGCTTTGCCCAGAGTGTCTCGATGGACAGCGCGGGCCGTCAGGACTCGCTCAAGTTCACGCTCTGCGCCAATTACAGCGGGCAGCCGGCCAACACCCTCAGGCTGCGTCGGCCAACCGTGTTCTGCACCCTGCCATTTCCGGCCCAGTGCCCGGCCAATTCAGGTCTGAACATCAGCATCGCCAGGCTCTCCACCGGCACCTTCATCGGCCCGACACCGCTCGGTGACGGCGCTCAGATCGACACCCAGATGTCGGGTCAAGGGTGGTCGCCCGGCGAAAGCTATTGCGTGACCGCGCGTCAGGTTTCGCCCTTCGAGGGTGCCTTTCCCTACGAGTTCAGCCTGCTGGGCGGCGGATCGAACTGAGGACAGCATGCTGCACCCATCACTATCGTCGCGCATCCCGCTGCTGGCACAGGCCTTTGCCCGGCGCGAACCCTTTCGCCATGTGCTCATCGACGATTTCTTCGCCGAGGATTTCCTGGCGCGGGTGCTCGCCGAGTTCCCGGATTTCGACCAGGGCAACGCCCGCAACGAGGCCGGAGAACTGGGCCACAAGAGCACGGTGGAAGGGATCCGTGAACTGGGGCCGGCCTTTGCCGAACTCGACCAGCAGATCCAGAGCCGCGGCTTTCTGGACCTGATCTCGGCGATCACCGGGATACCGGATCTGCTCTACGACCCGCATTACTTCGGCGGCGGCACCCACGAGAACCGACCGGGGCAGGATCTGGACGCCCACGTTGACTTCAATCGTCACCCGATCAACGGCTGGCATCGGCGCCTGAACCTCATCGTCTATCTCAATCCGGAGTGGGACGATGCCTGGGGTGGCAGCCTGGAACTGCATTCCGATCCGCGCAGCGAGCACGATCAGGTCACCGTGATTACCCCGCTGATGAACCGCGCCGTGATCTTCGAGACCACCGAATGGAGCTGGCATGGGTTTTCGCGGATCGCGCCTCCGGCCGAGCGCCAGCGGCTGTCGAGGCGGTCCATCGCACTGTATTTCTACAGCCGCGAGCGTCCCGAGGAGGAACTTGCCCAGCCACACTCGACCATCTATGTCGACCGCCCGGTGGATTGTCCGCTGCAGGCTGGGCATACGCTGAGCGCGGACGATGCCGAACAGATCAGGATCGCCCTGGCTCGCCGCGATCAGCATGTCCAACGACTCTACGGCGACATCACACGGCTGACGTCGGAGCTGGATTCCACCAAGCAACATCTCGACCGAATCGTGAAATCCGGGCTGTCCGGTCACCTTCGCCGGCTGGCCCGGCGGCTGCTGAACACTCTCTCCCGGAACTGAGTCGACGGCGGGCGTGCGAAGCTGGTAGCGATGGCCCCGGCCCTTGGCTACCATCGATGGTCTGCCAGCAGGATCGTCGATGACTGCCCAAGCGCCACCGCAAGTCCCCGGTTACAAGCTCGAACGCGAGCTCGGCGTGGGCGGCATGGCGACCGTGTACCTGGCCACCCAGATTTCGCTGGACCGCAAGGTGGCGATCAAGATCCTGCGCGTTTCGGCGAAGGAATCCACCGATCCCGAACGCCAGGAAAAGCGCTTTCTGCGCGAAGGCCGGATGCTGGCGCGGCTCTCGCACAAGAACGTCTGTGGCATCTATGACATTGCCAAGGTAGGCGATCAGGCCTACATCGCGATGGAGTACATCGAGGGCGGCACCCTCGGTGATCAGTTGCGCCAAGGCATGACCGCCGCCGAGGCCATCAGCGTGATCGTGCAGCTGGCCGGCGCGCTGGCAGCGGCCCACGACATCGGCATCGTCCACCGCGATCTGAAGCCCGCCAACGTGATGATGCGCGGCAAGATGCCGGTGCTCACCGACTTCGGCATCGCCCGTGACCTGTCACCGGATCGCACCGAGATCACCGGCGACAACATCCTCGGCACGCCCAACTACATGAGCCCCGAGCAGATCAGCGGCATGCCCATCGATGGCCGCTCCGACGTCTACTCGCTGGGCTGCATGCTGTTCGAACTGCTGACCGGGCGCCAACCCTACAAGGGCGATTCGCCGATCGCCGTGTGCATGCAACATCTGCAGGCACCGATTCCCGAGCTGCCCGAAGACTTCGCCGAGTTGCAGCCGGTCATCGACGCGATGATGGCCAAGAACCCCGACGACCGGCCAGCCGACATGCCGGCGGTGGTGGTGGCACTGCGCACCGCGCTGATGGACAGCACCATGCTGCGCCAGGCCCTGCGCTTCGACACCGAACTGCCGTGGTCGGAACAGTTGCGCGAACTCGGCTTTTCCTTCGACGGGCCCGGCGGCGAACAGCTGAGGGCCTCGTTGAAGCCACGCGCGCCTGCAGATCTGGCCGACCGCACTACCGGTCAACGGGCGCGTCGGCCGGCGCCGACCCGGAGCAGCAAACCGCTGCCCACCCCAGTGCAGCCGTGGCGACCTGGCAAGCGTGAGTGGCTGATCGGCGCGGCGACCTTGCTGGTGCTGCTGCTGACCGGCTTGTGGTGGGGATTCTCTGAAGAAAAACTCAGCCCCGAGCAGCGGGCAGCGCTGACCACACTGGCCACCCAGTTCGATCGCACACTGCAGGCCGGGCAGCTGGTCCGGCCCAGCAACGACAGCGCCCTGAACATGCTACGCGGCATGTACGCCATTTCCCGCGTCCACCCGGAAGTGACCCAGCGCCAGCAGGCCTTCCGCAGCGCCATCGAGGCCGAGGTGGGCACGCTGGCGGGTGGTGCCCAGTTTGGCGAAGCGCGGGCGCTGCTGGATGAAGCCGGACTGGTGTATTCGAAAGACGAGCTGCAGGCCCAGCTGGCGCGTCTGGATCAAGCCCAGCAGCAGGCCCGCCTGAATGCCGACATCGGCGAGCGGGTGGATGAGATCAATGCCATTCTGGATGGTGCCGAGGGCGTCAACGACAGCCGGCTGACGACCGCCATGCAGGCCCTGGCTGAGCTCACCGAGGCCAGCGACAGTCGTTACCTGGCGTTGGCCGGCCGCATCGAGAAGGTGCTCGGCGCAGCCCTGCAACAAGCGCTGGACGAAGGCAAGCTGTCGCGCGCGGCGCGCCTGGGCGAACGCCTGCAGGAACTGTTGCCGGACAGCCCTGCCGCGCGCAAGGCCATGGCCGCGGTCGATCAGCTGACGGCGCGGCTGAGTGCCGAACAGGAACTGGCCGAATCCCGCGCCTTCCTGCAAAACGCGGCCATGACGCCAGATACGGTGGATCGGGTGCTGGCAACCCTGGGCACACTCGAAGCTGCCGGCATCAGCGAAGCCGGCAAGGCACTGGGTGAGGACCTGGTCGAGCGTACGGCCGGCGCCGCCCGGCGGGCCTTGGCAGCCGGCGATCTGACCCAGGCCAGGGCACTGCTCGGGCCGGTGCGCATGCGCTTTGCGGCGGACCCCACGCTGCGCGAGATCGAGAGCGCCGTGCAGCAGGCCGAACAAGCCCTGCTGGCGAAGCGGCGGGCCAGTGAGGAAGCACAGCGCGCCGGACGTCTGGCGCTGGACGTGGCACCCTGGGGTCGCTTGATTTCGGTCACCGCCGCCGACGGCACCGAGCAAGCCATCGGCGGCGAACGTGCAACACCGCTGGTGCTGACTCTGCCCGAGGGGCGCTACCGGCTGACGGTGCAGGGTCCGGACGGGCGCACCGAGCAACAGGCGGAAGCCACCGTCGCACGCGGCCAGCTGAGCGTCACCGAACTGCGCTTTGCGGCGCTCGATACCGACGCCTACCTGCAACAGGCGGGCTATCAATGAGCGCCCGCCTCGTCCTGTTGGCTCTGCTGACCGCCACCCTGATGGCGCTGCCGGCGAGCGGCCGGGCGGACTACAAGACCGATTACCAGGACGGGATCGAGGCTGCCGAAAAGGGCGACTGGGCCGAAGTGCAGCGGCGAATGCGCGCGGCGCTGGCCGAGAACGCCAAACCCAGCAACCGCATGCGCACCTACGGCACCAATTTCATTCCCTATGTGCCGCACTACTATCTGGGTCTGGCCAATGCCCGTCTCGGCGATTGCACCGCCGCCATCGACGCCTTCAGCAACCCCGCCAGTCGTGGCGTGGTGTCCGGACTGTCGAAGGAATCGGACACGCAGGCGCGCGAGGAAGCCCGCTGCACGCAGATGCTGGCGCAGGCCCGGAGCAAACCCGAGCCGCCGCCGACCACCCCCATGGAGGGCAAGCCGCCGGTGGTGGTGGTCAGCAAGGATCCCGTGGTCACTGGCAAGCCAACTCCCACGACCCCCACAGGGCCCGCGGCTTTGAGCGCAGCGCAGATCGCCCCGATCCAGACGCTGCTGTCCCGGATCGATCAGAAGATCGATGGGATTTCCGGGCAGTTGCGCAGTCAACCGCTGGCCGGCAGCGGCGATGCCCGGGCGCTGGGTCGGGATCTGGAGTCACTCAAGCAAGGCCGGCAACAATTGGGCAGCAATCTGGAGCGCGCCCGCAGCGGCGGTGACAGCCAGCGCTTGGGCAGCCTGAGCAGCGAGGCGCAAGCGCTGGAGCGCAATGTGGCCACGCTCGATGATCGGGTCAGCTCGGCCCGCAGCGGACTGGCGCAGGCGGCAGAAGCGCGGGCTCTGGAGCAAGCCAGACAGCGCGCCAGCAGCGCCATCGCCAGGCTCGATCAGGATCTGAGCGCCGCCAACAGCGCCGGCATTGCCGGTTCTGCCCAGGCCAAGGCGGCCAGCGAAGCCCGGGGCCGGCTGCAACAGGCCAGCGCCGGCAGCGATCGCAAGGCGATCGAGTCAGCCCTGAACGCCCTGACCCGAGCCAGCGGCGATCTGCAACAGGCCATCGCCGCCGCCCCCAAGCCCGCGCCCGAGCAGCTGCGCACGCTGGTCAGCTGGTATCTGTCGGCGCAGTACAGCAAAGCCGCCGACTGGGATCAGCTGGAGCGTTTGCCCGACGCCCGTGCCCGCGCCAACGCCCTGCTCGTGCGTGCGGCCTCGCGCTGGCATCTGTACGTGCGCGGGGGCGAAGTCGACGGCAAGCTCAGCGCCGCCGTCGACATCGATTTGCGCGAAGCGCGGCGCCTCGATGAAGCCCTGAAGCCCAATCCACAGGCTTTCTCACCACGCCTGATCGAGCGTTTTGCCAGCCTCTAGCCCGCATTTCTGACACCTGTTGCGGAAGATCGCGCAGGGCTTTGCGACTAGCGCAAGGCGCGACGACGAGGAATGGTGATTCCATTGCGAGGAGGAGCAACGCAGCGATAGTCGCAAAGAACGCGCGAGGTCCGCAAAGCGGGCAGATGCAGCCAAACACTCTGTGACTGGTGCGTGCCTCGGAATCCCCTTTTATCACTAGAAGATCGGGAGCATCTGCTCGCGCAGGTGTGAGAAATGCGGGCTAGGCAACGAGTTCTCTGTCGTAGGAGCGACCTTGCGTCGCGACCGCCGTCGTACAAGCGACCTTGTGTCGCGACCCCCGTCGTAGGAGCGACCTTGCGTCGCGACCGCCGTCGTAGGAGCGACCTTGCGTCGCGACCGCCGTCGTAGGAGCGAACTTGCGTCGCGGCCCCTCGTAGGAGCGACCTTGTGTCGCGACCGCGAAAACCGGGACTTGCGGTGATCTGATGCCAGGAGCAGGACGCAAAGAACACAAAGGAACAGCAGAAAGAACGCGGAGAAGGGCAAGAGCAATCCCTGATCAGCTCTGCTCTGCGTTCTCTGCGTTCTCCGCGTTGATGCGCTTGCCGGCAAGCTATAGGCGTCAGGCCTGTGGCAGCGGGCTCCGCCCGCGATGCTCTTCTGCACCGGCCGGAACATCGCGGGCAGAGCCCGCTCCCACAGGTGCCACAGGCGGTCGCGCCACAAGGGCGCTCCTACGACAAGCCTGCTGTGGGTAGGAGCGACCTTGCGTCGTGACCGTGAAAACCGGGACTTCCTGCATCTCCGCTCTCGCCGCAAGACGGCTCCTGCCCGTGTCGATCAGAACCGGATCACCCCCGACACCGTGTAGGTATCCACCAGATCCGACCAGTCGGCGGCGAAGTCGAGCTGACCCTTGGGGAAAGCCCAACCCAGGCCAACACTGTAATGGGTTTCGTCGCTGCCGCGCGTGTACAGCGTCGAAGCCAGGCAATCGTCGAACTGGGTGGCGCAATTGCTCGGGCGGTTGCCGTCGAAGGCCAGGCGGTGATCAGGATCGCGCCAGACACCGGCGCGCAGGAACATCGGTGTGCTGAGTTCGATCAGCGCGTACTCGGCACCGAAACGGATCTCGGTGCCATCGTCGATGGACAAGGGCGGAGCGCTCGGATTGTTGAACACGCTTTCGATGCCGTCCGACAATCGGCTGTACTCGATCCGGTTCAGATCCAGGGTGAACAACCAGACATCACTGGGTCGGAAGGCCAGGCCGGCGCTGAAGACCTGCGGCACCTTGAAGTCCGGCGTGAAATCGAGGCGATCGCCGGTGTCGAGAATGACGTTGGACGCGCGATAGGAGAAATCGCCGCCACTGCGATAGGCCAATCCCAGATTCCATTGCGAATTGAGTTGCCACAGTGCGCCGAGGGTGTACACCAGATCGTTGTCGCTGCCGCTCTGTCGCTGCTCGCTGAAGGGCGGCTCGCCGACATCGAAACTGCGCTGGCTGCGCGAGCTGATGGTGAAATCGGAGTAGGCCAGCGACAGGCCTACCGAAAAGCTGTCGCTGACCTTGAATCCAGCCGAGGCCCCGAAATTCTCGATCTGATAGCGGATACGTCCACTGGCCGACAGGTACTGATCCGTGGGATTGCCATTGGCATTGACGAATTCGATGGCATCGGCGGCCACACGACCTTCGAAATCACCGACCCGGTGGTAGTACAGCGCAAAGGTCGCGCGTTCGGTCGGATAGACCCACGAGGCGAAGGACGGTTGAGTCACCGATTGCGACAGCGAATCGGTGCCGACGCCGCTGCTGTCAAAGGGGTTGTTGACCACCACGCCACCCGAGGCATAGGGCGTATCGAAATTCGTGTGTCGCACCTCGACGCCAAATTCCTGGGTTCGCAATATCGTCAATCCAGCCGGATTGGCATAGGCCGCCGTTGCGTCATCGGCGAGGCCGGTGAAAGCGCCGCCCAATCCCAGCGAACGCGCACCAGGATTGGAGAAGTTGAACTGCAGCACGCGGTTCACTTCATCATCGTTGATCGCATGGGCCAGGGTTGGCAAGGCCGCAAACGCAACCATCAGAGCGCGGGACAGGGCTGAAGTTCGCATGTTTCCTCCTAGGGGCAGCGCAGAAGCCGCGCCAGTAATGAGGTGCCCAAACTGCTCCGATTGCCCGAATCAGTCAATGGACACAACGGCAGACTGAGCTTTCATTATGGCGTCTGAGCGCGGAGCAAGGGTCAATGGAGATACCAGCAGCGTGCCGACTTCCCGCTCAGCGTTGGCGCCCCGCAGCCGTACCAGCTCTTGCACGAATTGTAAAATACCATGCACCTGCCATACTACGCGGCCCAGTCGACGGGCAAGGCATTGCCTGATCCGCCGCGCCTACTCCTTCACCCCGCGCATCATCTCAAAGGTTGTCATGAACGCCTGTCGTAGCTCAAACCTGATTCCAGTGCATGCGTCGATCCTGCGCTGGGTGCTGCTTTTGGCGCTGGTCTTTGCCTCGGCCGCCAGCGCGAAGGCAAGGGAGTCAGATTCGCAGGCCAAGGCCTTCGTGGCTGGCGCAGCTGCCGTGGTGACGGGGGGACATCACACCTGCGCCATTGGGACGGGGGGTGTGGTCATGTGCTGGGGCTCGAATCAGTACGGGCAACTTGGCAATGGAAGCATCATCGACAGCGCAGCGCCCGTCGCAGTGACCGGCGTCAGCGGCGCCAACGCTCTGGCAGCTGGCTTCACGTTCACTTGCGCAATCATCAGCGGTGGCGCAGTGAAGTGCTGGGGCTCGAATACCTACGGCGAACTCGGCAATGGCAGCACCACTGGCAGCAGTTTGGCTGTGGACGTGGGTGACGTCGATGGGGCTACTGCACTGGCTGCGGGCAACTCTCATGCCTGCGCGATCGTCCAGAACGGCGCGTTGAAGTGCTGGGGCAAGAACTTTGATGGCGCGCTTGGCAATGGCAACACCAGCAGCAGCAGCGTGGCCGTGGACGTAGCCGACGTCAGCGGTGCTATCGCGTTGGTGGCGGGTAGCTATCACACCTGCGCGGTGGTTGCCGACGGCGCGGTCCATTGCTGGGGCTCCAACCGGTACGGGCAGCTCGGCAACGGCAGCACCAACAGCAGCACAACAGCAGTGCCAGCAACCGGCATTAGCGGGGCCACAGCGGTGGCAGCGGGCAGCTATCACACCTGTGCCGCGCTTTCAGGCGGCGCCGTCAAGTGTTGGGGCTTGAACGCGGACGGACAGCTCGGTGATGGCAGCACCAACAACCACGCGTTGGCGATGCCCGCTGTCGGCGTCGGTGGCGCTACCGCGCTGAGCGCGGGTTATTCTCACACTTGCGCGCTGGTGGCAGACGGAGCGATCAGATGCTGGGGCGCCAACAGTTTGGGGCAACTCGGTGATGGCACCAGCGTGCCGAGCGCGACAGCTGTGAGTGTGCGTGGGGTCCGAGGTGCAATCTCGCTCGCGGCGGGCGCTTCTCACACCTGCGCCATGGTCGTTGGCGGTGCCCTGCCGTGCTGGGGCGCGAACTCATCGGGACAACTTGGAACCGGTCTGACGGAGATCAGCAACACGCCGGTGAATGTCAGTGGCGTGATTGGCGCCAGCGCGGTGGCTGCAGGTGTCGCTCACACCTGCGCTATCGCAACGAACGGGGCGATCAAATGCTGGGGAGCAAATGATTTCGGCCAGCTTGGTATCGGCAGCGTGAGCAACAGCCCAACAGCAGTGGATGTTGCTGGCATCCATAACACCATCGCACTGGCGGCCGGCTGGGTCCATACCTGTGCCGTGATCGAGGGAGGCGCGGTTTGGTGCTGGGGAAGAAATGTCCTTGGTGAACTCGGCAATGGCAGCACCAGCAACAGCTGGATGCCGGTGCAGGCCATCGGCGTCACTGGCGCCACCGGTATCAGTGCGGGCGTCTATCACACCTGCGCCTTGACTGCCGACGGCGCGGTCGAGTGTTGGGGCTCCAACCAATTCGGGCAGCTGGGAACAGGCAGCACCACCAACAGTTCGACGGCGGTGCCGGCAACCGGCATCAGCGGCGCAAGCGCGGTGGCAGCGGGTGCGTATCACACCTGTGCTGCGTTCGCAGGCGGAGCGGTCAAGTGTTGGGGCGGAAACAGTGACGGACAACTCGGAACTGGCGGCTTTGCAGACAGCATGACAGCGGTTGCTGTGACGGACGTCAACGGCGTAACGGCATTGGCGGCCGGCTGGAAGCACAGTTGCGCCGTGCTCGCAGCCGGAAACGTCAAATGCTGGGGTAGCAATACGCAAGGTCAACTGGGCGATGGCAGCATCTATTCTGGCAGCCCAACGGCAGTCGACGTGCTCGGTGTGAGCGGCGCTACCTTGGTAGCGGCGGGAGTCAACCACACCTGTGCCGTGGTCTCCAACGGTGCGGTCAAATGCTGGGGTGATAACCATTTGGGTCAACTCGGCGATGGCAGCAAGAACCGCAGCCTGACCGCGGTTAGTGTGCTCGGCATCAGCGGCGCAGTTGCGCTGGCAGCCGGCGGTAATCACACCTGCGCTGTGGTTGCCGGCGGCGAGATCAAGTGCTGGGGCTGGCGCAGAGCCGCGCAATTGGGTGACGTCAATCCGGGCTACGCTACCGGGACACCCTTGCTGCAGAGTACGTCGACGACGGCAACGCTGGCGAATGCCTACAGCGGACAGAGCGTGGCCTCACGCAATGCCAGCAAGATCGTCTTTGTCTCTGACGCCAACAACCTCGCTGCCGACCCGAACAACCGCCGTGATGTCTTCCTGCGCGACCCGGCTGCGCGCACGACCGTGCGCATCAGCGCCACGGCTGAGGCAATCAATGGTGGTGCGTCAGAAGATTTCTACGATCCGGCAATTTCCGATGACGGCGCCCGAATCGCTTTCTCTGGGTCGTCGGGTCAGGTCTATGCCGCGGTCAATGGCCAGGGGCGCGTGCTCAGCAGCAGCGTCAATGGCGTTGTCGGCAATGGTCCATCCGGCAGCGTTCAACTTCCAGGCAGGGGCCATCTGGCCTTTTTCGAATCACAAGCCACCAACCTCGGGCCTGTCGCGGATGGCAATGGTTCGGTGCCGGATATCTTCGTGAAGGATCTCGAATCGGATGTCGTCCGCCTGATCACTTCGGGAGCCAACGGCGAACCCGCCAATGGCGCGAGCACGGGGCCCTGGGCCTCTGCCGATGGTGACACGATCGTATTTTCCACGCTGGCGAGCAACATCGTCCCGGACGCACAGCAGATGCCCCACAACGTCAGGACGGCGATGTTCCAACAGGTGGCGATGATTCGCGGCGAAGGATCTGCGCCCTCCCGCCTTTTCATCAGCAAGAACCTCGCATCCGGTGAATTGGGTAATGGCGACAGCATCAACGTGCAGTTGACGCCTGACGGGCGCTTCGGAGTCTTTGAATCTCTGGCTGACAACCTGGTCGAAGGCGATACCAACCATGCCAGCGACATATTCCGCTTTGAGCTGGACGGCGATACGGTTGTGTCCTTGATTCCGGTGTCAACCTCGGCGCTCGGCTTTGGCAACGGCGGCAGTCGGCGTCCAAGCGTTTCCGATGACGGCCAGTCGATTGCCTTCGAAACCGACGCCACCAATCTGGTCGATGGCGATGCCAACAATGTCAGTGATGTCGTGGTGAAATCACTGCTGACCGGCGACATCGTGCGGCTAGCACCCACCATTGATGGCATGGAACCCAAATGGGGCCAGTCGTGAACCGGCGATCTCGCCGGACGGCGCAACCGTCACGTACACCTCCAGTGCCAGCAACCTCGCGCCGAACGACACCAACGGCGTGGCGGACGTGTTTTCCGTCGAGATACGTGCCCCGGTTGTGCCCGGTGCCAGCAGTCCGCTCGACGAACCCGGCTTCACCGGTTTCTCCTTGCCGCCCGCCGGCCCTTCCTTTCCCAATTGTCCGGGCGGCTACTTTGTCGCGGTCGTCGACGATGGCCCAGGCGCAGGCTTGACGCCAGGCATCTTTGGGCTGGAACTGTTGCTGGACCTTCCGGGCACCCAGCGTCTGGAGGGTGGCCTCAATTTCGGTGGTCTGGTGGATGGCTCTCAGGTCGCGTTCGCGGGATTCAACTTCCAGAATGCCGCCAGCGAACCGCAGCGTCTGGATCTGACCATGATCGGCGCGCCCTCATCCAACCGGGAAGCCTCACTGCCCGTGCGTATCAAGCTGATCCGCCAGCCGGCACCCAACGTCAATGAAGTGGTCCTTGATATCACCGCATCCCTGACCATCGCCACGCAGTTCACGCGCAGCATCGAACTGACTCCCGCCTACTATGTGGTGACGGTGGCACCGGAAGGGGCCGCCAGCGTACCCGGAGGCGCCGCTGACGGAGAAGTCTATGTTTCCGCAACCACGCAGTTCGTCGATCGGCCCGGTGGCGGCTTCTTCGCTGGCGCCGTCGTCGGCGGTTACCACGCCGCGCATCCCTTCGGTGGCGTATCCGGGTACGGCGCGTTTTGTCTGGGCACGCAACACTCGGCGACGGCCAGGGTGCTGTCAGCCCCTACCTACGGATCGACTGGCGCGCGCGACTTGCGTCTGCGATTGCTTGACTACACCGATCAAGCGGTGATCACGGTGCCGCAGTAGGGGACGATCCAGCGCTGGATGAGGGCTACGGGCTCGGATGCGGACGGCACGGCGCGTCAGCGGATATCGAAGTCCAGTCCGGGTGCATGCCAATTGCCTGGGCAGCGCCACGTCCCTCGACGGCTTCCGATTGCGTTTGCTTGAACCATACAGCAGGCATCCATTGCTTGCGCCCCGAGCCAATTTGTGGTGCCCTTCTGATTCCGGGAGGCGCCTCGCAGATCCATACTCGCAAGTGCGCCACTACGCTGCAGACGTCCGCGCTCAGCGCTTGAGTCAGGACTGCTGCCTTCCGGGCCCTGGCCCGGATCAGAACCTTTGAGGTGCCGGTCATGAACAGAATCCTGGTTATCGCGTTGTCGTCGCTGATGCTGGTCACCGCCCCGACCTGGGCGGGTGGCAACCACCCCGCATCCAATTCGCCAGCCGCGGGCATGCCGGACGGGACCAGTGCTGCCTTCCTGAGCAATGTCATGAGTTCCGAGGACGACTGTGGGGGCGTCAGGTACAGCGCCACATTGACCTTTACCGGGCGCATCAACGACGGCAATGGCCTCGACCTGATCTGGTTCACCATCTACGATGACATGCAGGAGAAGTTTGGCCAGGCCTTCAGCGCGCCGGTCGGCCAGACTCGGGTGTTTTCCATCTTTGCAGAGTACCCGGGCGGCGTTGGAGCCGCGGCGCCGGGTGTCGCGATTCTGGTCGGCGACAATCGCGGCGGCGGCAATCTCATTCAAATCGACCCCTTTTTCCCGGGCCGGATCAGCGGCTGCTCGATCGGCGGATCCGCGCCAGCGCTGGCCTTCAATCCGGCCTCCGGCCTGACCATTCCCTACACGTCGACCGGTACCGCCGCGCCCATCGCCGTCAGCAATGGCGGCGGCGGCTCCGGCTCCGGACCGGTGGCCACCACCACGCTGACGGCTTGCACCATCAGTGGCGGCGGCGCGGCCTTCCCCACCACCAGCTTCAACCCGGCCATCAGCGTGATCGCCAATGCCTCGCCTTCGCCAGGCGTGATCAACCTGCCGAACTGCGTGCCGCAATCGGTGGCCGTCAACGCGATGCTCGATTGCCAGGAGAGACGCGGTGTCGGCGGCCAGCCCATCGTCCGCCGCTGGACGCTCGCCTGCCCGGCCGGCGTGGTCTTGCCGCCACCGAGAATCCAGCAACCCTCGCTGGCCGTGGTCTCGGTATCCGGTGGTTTCCCGGATGCGGGCAGCGGCAGCCCGATCCTGTCGCGCAACGGCTCCAAGGTGATCTTCAATTCCGACGCCGGCAATCTGGTCAGCGGCGATAGCAACGGTCGCAAGGACGTATTCCTGCGCGACCGCATGGCCGGCACCACCACCCGTGTCAGCGCGGTGGCAGAAGCCCTGAACTCGGGTGCGCAGGAGTCCTTCAACGAGCCCTCGGTGTCGCCCAATGCCACCACCGTGGCCTTTACCGGCTCATCAGGTCAGGTCTACGCCTCGGTCGATGGCCTGGGGCGTCGGATCAGCGCCAGTGCCAGCGGTACGCCGGGCAACGGTCCGTCGGGGCGCTCTGCGGCGCCGGGTGACGGCAAGCTGGTGTTCTTCAACTCGCAAGCCACCAATCTGCTCAGCGGCAGTGACGGCAATGGCAACACCCAGGATATCTTCGTCAAGGATCTGAATACCGAGGCCGTCATCCTGATCTCGCGCGGCCCGAACGACGAGCCTGCCGACGGCCCCAGCTTTGCGCCCTCGGCCTCGGCGGACGGCCAGACCATCGTGTTCTCGACGCTGGCGACCAACATCGTGCCCGGCAGCAGCCCGAATCCCGGCGGATTCAGCGAGAACTTCGACGGCGTCACCGCGCCGGCGCTGCCGGTGAACTGGAGTGCCAGCAGCCCCTTCCCGGGCAACGGCGTGCGCTGGCAAAGCACCAGCAGCGGAACGCCGGCGGCCAACAGTCCGCCCAACAGCGTGGTCGTGGACGAGGAAGACACGATCACCGACAAGCTGCTGATCGGGCCGCCGCTTCGGGTGACGGCGGTGCCGTTCACGCTCAGCTTCCAGCTCTACTTCAATGTCGAAAGCACCTTCGACGGCGTGGTCCTGGAAGTCTCGGTCAACGGTGGCAGCTATATGGATGTCACCGCTCTGGGAGGCACATTCACCAGTAATGGCTACACCGGCGTGATCTCGCAGAACTTCTTCAGCCCGATCGCCGGACGCAATGCCTGGACCGGCAATTCCGGCGGCTTCGTGCCGGTGACCCTGTCCCATCCGGGCAATGCCGCCATTGCCACCGGCAGCCAGCTGCGCTTCCGCTGGCGCATGGCGACGGATTCCTCCGTTGGCGGTCTGGGCGCGCGTCTGGACAGCGTCACCGCCACCAATCTGGTGCTGGCGACCGTGCAGCAATCCACGCTGCCCAGAGGGGTCAAGGCCGGCACGATCCAACAGGCCACGATGATGCGCGGTGGCGGCTTTGGTCAGAGCCGCTTCTATCTCAGCCGCAATCTCAGCAGCGGCGAACTCGGCAACGGCGACAGCACCAACGTCAAGATCACACCGGACGGTCGCTTCGGCGTGTTCCAGTCGCTGGCCACCAATCTCATCAGCGGCGATACCAACGGACTCAGCGACATCTACCGCTTCGAGATTGCCAACAATGCCGTGGTGTCGCTGGAGCGCGTGTCGGTGTCCAAGACCGGCGTGCAGGCCAATGGCGCCAGCCGAAATGCCACGATCACCGACGACGGGCTGTTCGTGACCTTCGAGACCGACGCCACCAATCTGGCCGACGCCGACAACAACAGCGCCAGCGACGTCATGATCAAGTCCTTGTTGACCGGCGATGTGATCCGCCAGAACAGCAGCTCCACCGGCCAGGAACCCAATGGCCCGAGCACGGTGCCGGTGGTCTCCGGCGACGGCAGCACCATCGTGTTCGGTTCGGGCGCGACCAATCTGTCGCCTGGAGACAACAACAACGCCACCGACATCTTCACCGCCGGCCTGACCACCAACGCACCGAGGGATGAGCCGGGCTTCGAGGGTTTTCCGCTGCCCTTCGCGGGAGCCGCATTCCCGAACTGTCCTGGGGGCTATTTCGTCGCAGCCATTGATGATGGCCCGGGCGCCGGTCTGACGCCGGGAATCTTCGGGCTGGAGCTGTTGCTGAACCCACCGGGTACGCAGCGGCTGGAAGGTGGCCTCAATTTCGGTGGGCTGGTGGATGGCAGCCAGGTCGCCTTTGCAGGTTTCAACTTCCAGAATGCCGCCAACGAGCCCCAACGCCTGAACCTGTCGATGACCGGTGCGCCCGCATCAAATCAGGCAGGCTCGTTGCCTGTGCGTATCAAGGTGATCCGTCAGCCGGCAGCCAATGTCAATGAGCTGATCCTCGAAACCACAGCGTCGCTGAACCTGGCGACGCCGTTCACGCGCAGTCTCGAGTTGACGCCTGCCTATTACGTGGTGACGGTCGCGCCGGAGGGAGCAGCCAGCGTGCCTGGAGGCGCCGCTGACGGCGAAGTCTTTGTATCCGCGACCACGCAGTTCGTCGACCGCCCCGGCGGCGGCTTCTTTGCCGGCGCCGTCGTCGGCGGCTACCACGCGGCACATCCCTTCGGCGGCGTGTCCGGTTTCGCCGCGATCTGCCTTGGCGATCAGCACTCCAGCACGGCGAGAGTACTGTCGGCTCCGACTTACGGCGCATCGGGTGCCAGAGACTTGCGACTGCGCCTGCTGGACTTCCAGGGTCAGACGCTGATCTCAATCCCCTGAACAGCCTGCCGGATCGCGGCGTCCTCGCGATCCGGCGCTGCTTCCATGAGGAACCGCTGGGCTATTCGACCACCGCCTCGATCAACTTGTAGGCCAGTTCGCGGCTGTCTGGCGATTGGCCGTTGCTGGAGGGTTGCCAAGTCTGTGATGCCCGGATGCTGACCCGGCACGCTTCGTCTGCCCCCCAGTTCCCGACATGCTGGATCGGGGTGCGCTGACCGGGTTGCAAGGCCAAGGTGTAGCCGCGGCCATCGATATCAATACTGAGCTTCTGGGCTGTCGCCAGCTGGTTGGGCGCCCAAAGATCCAGTTTCAGCTGGCGCGCCTTGCGCGTCGTCCTGAAGCCAAATTGCAGCTGTGATCCCACCCAACCATCGGGCCAGTGCCCGCTGCTGGCACCATCCCGCAGGACAAAGCCCTGCAAGGGCAGTCCATTACTGGCCCTGGCTTCGTGCAGCGCTGTCACCACTTCATCGTAGTCTCGGCTGAACTTGAGCTCGCGCTGGTACAGGAACTTCAGCTGCCCTCGCAGTTGGGCAAATCGCCGGCGCAGATCCAGCCACTGGGGCTCATTCAATAACTGACCTGGCAGCAGATCCTTGGGCAGTCCCGCTGGCACGTAGATGGTCGCGTGAGAAGGCGCGGTTTCCGCCGCTGGCCGGTCCTTGGTATAGAGATAGATGGCAACCGACTTGCGCGAGAGCGTGCGCCTGTCCTCGGGCAGGGTAATCGCGCTGAATCCGTGCCAGGAGATCTCATTGGTCTCGAAAATCACGCACCTGTTGAACAGCGGCAACACCGTCTTGACCTCATCAGTCTCCGGGCTCCAGGGATCCCGGTGCAGATCAAGACAACCGCCCCATTCCTGATGCCACTCGTGATTGAGATAGACGATCAGGTTGAGCCGACGATGCCAATGGGTCTTGGGCAGGTAGTTGAAATCGATATGCGCGTCGAGCCCCTGACCGTGCACGTTCTCGTGCGTGCCGCCGCCCACATAGTCGGGGTCGTACAGCAAGTCCGGGATGCCCGTGATGCGCGAAATCGTCTGCAGGAACTCGGGGGTCTGCAGAAAGCGGTCCAGCTCGGCATAGGCCGCCGACACATCACGCATGTCCATCCGCACCGCCTTGCCGCCGACCTGCCCGCTCTCGTTGCGCGCATAGCGCTCTTCGAAGCCCGGAAAGTCGGCCAGCAATTGCGCTGCCAAGGCCGGATCGAGGAAGTCGTCGATCAGCACATGGCGGAAAGGCTGCGCAGAAGCGAATTCGTCGGCCAGACGCGGCAAGGCGTCCGTCAGTTCGGGGTGCAGGATGTTCATGGAGGTATCCGTTGGCGCAGTCAAAAGTATAGTCGAGGCTCATCCAACTGCAGCGTCAAAAAGGCAATGGCGTTTCAGCCGTCGCAAAGGCAGGCGTTGCCGAATGCGTCTGAGATTCGAGATCGCGAGTGATCTAGAATCTCGCCAACGCGAAGCCTGCGCAGACTTCGTCGCGGTTACCCAGAGGCATGGCCAGGCAATCGCTGTAGCCACAATCGGCGGTGACTGTCCAGGTACGTGCAGGTGGTCTCGAAACGGCGCTCGCGAGGGAAACGCTAACAGCGCCGGAACCAGAAGCTGCCACCGCCGAAGCCGGCACCACCCTCAAGTGAAAGCGCAGAAATCACCGCCGATTGATGCACGAGCCAAGCATAGTAGCTGCCAAATACAGGCTTGAAAGCGGAGGAGTGCATCAACAAGGCACGCAGAAGGTACTGTTCGTTCCAGCTTCGATTTTCATCGATCGCCCATTCCTGCAGATAATCCGCGGGCAGGAAGATATCGTGGACATGGACCATGACTCCCGGCTGCAACCGAGGAAGTACTTCAAAGAACAGATAGTTGACATCACTTCCTGTCTTGCCCACGTGCGACGAATCTATGAACAGGATGTCGTTCTCACCGAGCGCCTCGAATACTGCAAGCGGTACCGCCTGTACTCGCTCGACAATCACGTCCGACAACCCCGGCACGCCGCGTTTCAGAAAAGCGCGCGGATAGGGCTCCACGCACCGGATCTCGGCGGCTCCTTCAAGGAAGCGGCGATTGATGTCCGCCATCAGCAGTGACGAGTAGCCCGAACCCACCTCGATGACACGCCGGGGCTCCAGCGCCCGCATGATCACAAACAGCACGCGCGAATCCAACCAGCTGAATTGCGAGTTCTGGGTGTAGTAGAACTCCAGTTCGCTGTCCTCCGGGCCATGCTCCGGATAGTCGTAATCTGCAATGAAGCGAGGAAACCATTCCTGCAGCACCTTGAGGTGCGATTCGTCGTCGAAGTCTATTCCCAGGCAGGCTCGTGGCTGCTCCGGCCAGATCTCGGCTCGACGTGCCTCGAGATCGACGGGATCGCATACCGGTGAATAGAAGTGACCATTGGGATGCGGCGTCCCAACGCCCTGAAGTGACAGCATTTTTCGGGTCATACCAACGCTCTGGGAGTTCGATTAGTCGATCGCGGAGTATGAGGGGTCATTCCGGGCATTGCATAATGCCCGCCCATCCGATTGCTGCTGATCGGGGAAAACACCCGCCATCGGCAGCTGACATGGCCACGTGAGGCCCGCGCGCCGCGTCCAACTGCCGGACCCAGGCCCTGACGCCACGCCTCGCGGGCATCAGAGCCGACGGTCCGATGACAGCTCAGTTCGGGACGCTCAGAATGAGCTGATTCTGAGCATCGAAGAGCTGCAGACGAAGGTCTCTGGCGCCGGTTGCTCCATAGCTCGGAGCCGACAGTACTCTGGCCGTGCTGGAGTGCGGATCACTGAGACAGATCGCGGCAAAGCCGGACACGCCGCCGAAGGGATGTGCTGCGTGGTAGCCACCGACGACGGCGCCGGCAAAGAAGCCGCCGCCCGCCCGGTTCACGAACTGCGTGGTCGCCGAAACATAGACTTCGCCGTCAGCGGCGCCTCCGGGCACGCTGGCTGCTCCCTCTGGTGCGACCGTGACCACGTAGTAGGCGGGCGTCAGCTCGATGCTGCGCGTGAACGGCGTCGCAAGGGTCAGGGAAGCCGTGGTTTCAAGAACCAGCTCATTGACGTTGGCCGCCGGCTGGCGAATCACCTTGATGCGCACGGGCAGTGAACCTGCCCGGTTTGATGAGGGTGCACCCGTCACGGAAAGGTTCAAGCGCTGTGGCTCGTTGGCAGCATTCTGGAAGTTGAATCCCGCAAATGCGACCTGGCTGCCATCCACCAGTCCGCCAAAATTGAGGCCACCTTCCAACCGTTGCGTACCTGGCGGATTCAGCAACAGCTCCATCCCGAATATGCCCGGCGTCAATCCGGCGCCCGGCCCATCCGTGACTGTGGCGACGAAATACCCCGCTGGACAGTTCGGGAAATTTGCCGGTACCGGGAGCGCAAAACCGGTGAACGAGGGCTCATCGACTCCACCGCCGCCACCTCCACCGCCGCCGGTCTGCCAGCTGGCGGTCAGGGTCAGTCCGGAGAAGGCGCTGAAGCCCGAGATCAGCACGTGATAGGTGCCGGCGCTGGGGGTGGCAAAGGTGCACTGCTCGGCCGGGCCATTGGCAAAGGAACGACAGTCGAAGGTGCTCGTTGTCGGCGGCGAGCCAAAACGCACGTACAGGTCCGGATCGCCGCTGCCACCGGCGGTGGTGATCACCAGATTCTGTGCACCGGCCGGAATGGCCACGGTGAAGGCCAGCGCGGCACCGGTGGCACCGGATAATCCGCTCACCGGCACACCGTTCTGCAGCGCCTGGGTCGTGCCGCCGCCGCTGGGCGCCAGGAAGGGCATCAGGAAGGGGAAGGCGGTATCGAAGCGCGAATAGGCGTCGCTGTTGCCCGGATTGTTGATGTTGCCGGTATTGCTGCACGAGGCGCTGCCACCGAACAGTCCTCCGCGCACCTGATACTCGCTGCCATTGAAGGTGAGCAGCCCGGAACCGCTGCTGCCACCCTCGGTAGTGCCGGCCGTGTAGCCGGCCTTGATGAAATCGCCGGCTCCATTGAAGGTGCCAAAACCCGTGATCTGGCCCTGCGAGACCTTCTTGACGTCACCCGCCGGGTGATGGAGCACCAGCACATTGGTTGCCGCGGTCACGGTGGTCGAACTCCAACCGGCGAAAAACGCCCCGGAAGGCGCCGGATTGTTCAGTCGCAGCAACAGGATGTCGGTGTTGGCGTTGTTGTAGAGCAACTGTGCGCCACCGCTGACCTGAGTGCGTGCGCTGGCGATGCCCGAACCACAGCTGGTGCTTTCCTCGAACCAGAAGGTGGTCAGCGTGCTGGCCGCCGCCTGGGTGCTGATGCAGTGATTGGCGGAGAAGAAATAGGGGATGAAGCTGCCGGAAACGGTGTCGTTGAGCAGGGTACCGGTACAGACAAAGGCGCTGCCGCCGACCTGAAAACTCATCCGCGCCACCGAGTTCTTGGCATTGATGTAGGCCGTCGACGGATTGGTCACGCAGTTGGCGTCGATCTCGCAGGGATCCGATTCACCGATCTTGAGCCCGTCCAGCGGGCCGTAGGGAGATGCCAGCATGTGCGAGACCCGGTCCACGACCAGCTGCACCAAGGCCGGATTGACCGCTGCCGGCAGGTAGATTTCGATCAGCTGGGTGTCGCCCTCGGTGACCGGCGTCCAGTACAGCTCAGCGTCAGCGCGATCGACCTCGGCCGGGCTGACTGCCGGCACCACACTCTGGGACTGCGCTTCGGAGAAGAAGCGCAATTCAGCCCCAGCCGGCAATCGGTGGGTGCTCAATCCCACCCGCAGCGCTGCAGCCCCGGGCGAATGCACGGTCAGTCGGGCAACGTGGGCGCCATCAGCCAGGGCCCGCCATTCCAGCGCCGGACTGCCGTTCTGGTGACTTTCTTCCTTGAGGCTGCGTTCCACGCCGATCTGCAGGCGCTTGCTGCCCTCGCGGGAGTTGTACTCGCGCACCGCCTGCGCGCGCTCGGCCGCCAGGGGCGGCCACTCAAAACGGCTGGAGGCCGCAGTGGGATAATCGGGCATGCGCAAATCAAAGGCAGCCGCCGACTTCTCGGAAATCGGAGCGGGCTCGCCGCGGACTTCGATGGGTTCGATGGCCATTGCACTTGCGCTGGCCACCATCAACAGGATGCTCAAGGCGATCCGCAATGCCTGGCCTGGTCTTGCTGCCCTCATGGCATATCTCCCGAAATGGAAAGGGTTTGGATGGGCGCTGTCCTGGATCGAGTGTACTCCAGCGCCATCGCAGTGGCCTGAACCGTCACAGAGCGCGACGATTGCCGCCGCCGGGCCTATGCCCGCATCATCGCGGCCCGTCTCTCACACGGCCGTCAGCATGCTTCTGGAACTTCCCCACGGCTTCAAACGCTGGTCCACGCATCAGGCTGTCAAGGCAGCGGCGCCGCAATTGGGCGAGGAGTGGCGCGGCCAACAGGCATTTCAGACGCAGCTGCTACAGAATTGCAAGACCCCGGTCGTTGCGGGCTACTGCGCCGCCTGCAGGCGCGAGTCGGCGTTCACATTCGCGATCAATGAGGATGAGATTCCGAATTGGCGAGAAAGCCTGGTCTGTCCGAATTGCGGGCTGATGAATCGCTGGCGCGCCAGCGTGCACCTGTCGCGCATCCTGGAGCCGGTGCGCTGCGAGGGCCCGGTGTATGTGACCGAGCAGACCACACCCATGTTCGACTGGCTGCAGGCGAACGTACCCAGCCTGATAGGCAGTGAATTTGTTTCACCCGATGCCGAGCCGGGACAGGTCTACGAGGCTCAATCACGCCACATACGGCACGAGGACGCAACTGCCTTGTCCATGGCCGATGCCAGTCTGTCGATGATCCAGACCTACGATGTGCTGGAGCACGTGCCTGATTACCGGGCAGCCTTGCGTGAATTTGCCCGGGTGCTGAAGTCTGGAGGTTTGCTGCTGCTGACTGCTCCGTTCATGTTCGAGGCTTGGGACACGGTGGTCCGGGCACGTGTGAATGCCAACGGCGACATCGAGCACCTGCTACCGCCGGTCTACCACGGTGACCCCATGAATGCCGATGGGGTGCTGTGCTTCCAGGAGTTTGGCTGGGACCTGCTCGACGAACTGCGCATGGCAGGCTTTGCGCACGCCGAGATCATCACCTGCTGGGCGCCGGATTTCGGCTATCTCGGGAGTTTTCAGCCCTTTGTCGTCGCGCGCCGCTGAGCCAGCGAGTGCCCGGATGTCCTGGCCCGCATATCTCACACCTGCGCGTGCAGATGCCCCGAATTCTTTGTGGCGTGCGTTCGATTCATCGCTTGCGGCAATCGCAGGGTGTACGCCTGCATCAGCCCGCTTTGCGGCCCTCGGTGCAATGCCCTGCCCGATCTTCCGCAACAGGTGTGAGAAATGCGGGCTAACACGATCCACCCGCGCCGCCGTGCGTCCAGTCAGAGCAACGCGCTCGTCTGGCGGGACTATTTGCCGTTCCGTGCCCGGATCGCGGCCGAGAACCCTTCGCCATCTCCATGGGCGACGGCCAGATCGTCAATGCGGTAGGCCTGCCGGTATTGCTCGCGGGGCAGTGTGGTGTCGATCAGGCCGAGGTCGAAGGCCAGGTCGTCGGCGTAGGCGGGCAGCAGGGTCTTCAGGCTGAAGGGCATGCTGCCGGGCGCGATCTTCTCGATGTGATCGACGATGTTGCTGGTGCAGGTACTGGTCAGGGTGTTGTAGAACTCGGGCTGCGCGGCCAGCGCGTTGGCGCGCTCGAGCATGTCCAGCAGCAGCGCGCGCCGGTGGGCGGCGCTGGCCCGCATCGGATACAGATAGACCGGGTCACGCCGATGGATGGCGCGCAGGCCGATCAGATCACGCTCGTCGCCGACAATGTAGGTCAGCTCGTACTGGCGCAGCAGCCCCAACCAGGGCGAGAAGGACTCGCCCAGCTCCTTGCGGATCTCCACCGAGATCGCCAGATACTGGCCGTCGTCGAATCCGAAGCTGAGAAAGGTGTGCGCCGGCCCGCGCCAGTCAGTGAAGGGTTCGACCACAAACCACACCGAGTCCAGCCGCTTGAGATCGTAGTGGCGCTGTTCCCAGAACACCACGTACTGGCTGGTCGAATGGTAACGGGCGTTGCGCACATTGCGGATGGTCAACGAGTCGCCGTCGATCACGGCCGTGGCCAGCTGCGCCTGATCGGGCGACCAGTCGCGCTGATTGGAGGGCTGCACCCACAACAGCAGCGCCAACCAGACCAGTGCCAGGATCGCCAGGAGTCCGAGAGCGAGGCTGGGCCAGCGAAAACGGCGGGGGCTGTGTGCATTCATCGGGCCGCATCTTAGCATCGGGGTTGGGCGCGATAGCCGACGCAGGAGAAGGGCCAGTGACAAAAGGATCGGACTGGTGATCCCTATCGACGCTTCCGGGCGCTGCCGGGTCGAAAGCTGGGCTTGCTCGGGCGCCGATCGGGTGCTCCGCCACGGTGCTTGCGCCACATGCCCTCAAACGCTGTTTGCATCTGCTCGGCGAAGGCCGCTGCATCAAAGAGCGGTGTTGAACGCAGATGCTGGCGAAGTTCTTTGCGCAACTGGGCAAGCGCCTGAGGATCTGCCGCCTTTTCCAGAGCGAGCCCGACATAGGCATCTTCTGAGCGTGCCACCCAGCCTTCCAGCTTCGCCGCCGCCAGCAGCGCCTCACCCTGGCGAGCGATCAGGCGCTCACCCGATAGCGTAATCGTGGGCACACCCATCCACAGCGCCTCGCAGGTGGTCGTGCCGCCGGGAAAGGGAAAGGTATCCAGAATCAGATCGACCTCAGAATAGCTGGCCAGGTAGCTGGCGCGCGGCTCCGGTCCGTGCAGATCCACGCGTTTGAGATCGATTCCGGCGCGTTCCAGTTGATCCCCCATCCGGATTCGTGCCCCGGCATTTCCCAGTTCCGGGCACTGCAGACGCAAACGCGATTCCGCAGGGGAGCTGGCGAGAATGCGCGACCAGGCCCGGAGGACGTCGGCATTGATCTTGCGCAGTGTCTGAAAGCAGCCAAAGGTGATGTAGCCCTTGCCCAGGGCTGGCAGCGCCGAGACCTCAGGTGCGTCATCGGGTGCCGTGAAGCAAAGACGGGTTTCCGGCAGATACCAGATCGACTCGGTAAACGCGGCACGCGCAGTTTCCGGGACACTGACGCGATCAGCGATGAAGTAGTCGATCTCGCGCACGCCAGTGGTTGCAAAATAGCCCAGCCAACTGGCCTGAACCGGGGCCGGCCGCCAGGCAAAGATCGGCAGGGCATTGAGCGCCGAATGCCCCGACAGGTCGACCAGGATATGGATACCGTCGCGGTGGATCCGTTCCGCCGCTTGCTCGGTATTCAAGCCCACAAGCAGCTGCCAGCTGGCCACCCGGGACTGCAGGCGCGCCGTCAGGGTATCTGTGTGACGGGTGGTCGAATAGACATGAACCTCGATGCGCTGCGGGTCGAGGTGGGCCAGCAGGCCCTCCAGAAAATAAGCCACCGGGTGCTCGCGCAGATCCCCGGAAACCAGGCCTATCCGCAGTCTGGAGGCAGTCACCGTCCGTTCCCAGTGGCTGAAAGGCTGCGCCTGGCGGGACAGCTCACGTCCATAGGCGCGCGCCTCGGCCAGCGTCTGCTCCGGCGTCATCTGGTCGAGGTAATTGACGCAGAACAGCCAGCTTTCCCGCGCGCGCAGATCAGCGGGATCCCGTTCCAGGGCGGACTGAAACGCGAGGGCGGCCTCATCCAGGCGACCGGCCGCGAGCAGGACGCGACCAAGATCCGTGTGCGCCTGGCTTTGGCCAGGCTTGACCTCCAGCATTTCGCGGGTCAGCGCGATCATGCCTTCGTGATCTTCCAGAGCCAGCAGCACTCGGCCGAGGCGCTGGTAGACATCCGCAGCACCGGGCGCCAGTCGCCACGCGGCGCTCAGCGTCTGCCTTGCGGCTGCCAGCTGCAACTGCCCCTCCTGCGCCTCTGCCAGCAGCAGGTGCCAATCAATATCACCGGGGTGGTCGCTCAAGGCTGCCGTGCAAAGCCGCTGGGCTTCATCGAAGCCGTAGGTCTTGAGCAGTGCCTCGACCAGTCCCTTGTGCGCCGGTACCGAACCCGGCGCCAGTTCGAGCGCCTCGCGATAGCGGATGGCTGCCTCAGACCAGAGCCCAAGTTCGGCCAGAAAACTGGCCAGCGCAAAGCGGATACCGAAATCCTTCGGTGCCAGTGCCGCTGACTTCTTCAGCGCCTCCAGCGCTTCGCTGCCGCGGCCCTGTGCGCGCAGAGCAGAGGCGAGCGCAGACCAGGCTTCGGCCAGTGAGGGATGGCGCTGACCCAAGCCTCGCGCCAATGCCTCCGCCGCAATCTTCTGGCCCGCTGCCATCAGCTGATCGAACTGCTGTCGCCAGGCTTTGACGTCGTCGGCGGCAAGGCTGGCAGGCCCGCTGGGCGGTGCAGCAGCAGCCACCTGGGGCGCGGCAAGCTTGGGCCGCAACATGTCCAGGTCCGGTCCGCGCAGACCACGCTTGCTGCCTTCCTCCTGGACGCGGCGAGCCTCCTCGGTGTCACCGGATTGCACCAGCGCTCGAAGCAGGCTGACCCAATGCTGCTGGTGCGAGGGATCTGCCCGCCAGGCGGCCTTGAACTTCGGCAGCGCCTGTTCCAGACCCCGCCCGGTCTGCATGTCGATCACGCCAAGATTGTGAAGAGCTACCGCATTGGCAGGATCGGTTTCCAGAACGCTGGCATAGAGTTCCTCCGCCTGTCGAAGCTGACCCGACTGATGCAGCGTTGCGGCGCGATGGACTAATTCATCCGGAGTTTGAGATTTCATGGACCTATGCGAGCCGGAGCGGATGGGGTGTGACAAGGCCGACGTCTGGCCGGGTCAACTCATGGCGAGCGACGATAGCGGCAGGTGGGTGAACTGACTACACGCCGGCGCAGCTCGGAACATCGCCGATGCCGGACTGCAGCTGGACCCGCGGCAGGTGTCGTCCCTGCCGCGGGCGTGCCGTCAAGGCGCCGCCAACGGTTGCCGGCAAAGCGCCGACGAGGTCAACCGCTGCATCGGAAACTGCCCGGTGCGCAGCTGGCCGTCGATGGTCAGCGAGTAGCTGGCCGTCACGTGAGTGCAATCGGTGGCGTTGATGGTCAGTGTGCCGATGTTGGTGGAAGTGACCGGTGTGGGTGCCACGAAGCCGCCGCCGCGAGTCAGGGTGACCTGCAGGGTGGCGCTGTTGCCGTTCACCGGGCCAAGTGCAGTCATCCACAGCGGCGGTTGTGCGCCTTGCGGGCTGGTGTCGGTGAAGTCGTAGGTGTACCAGCCGGCCAGCAACAACTGCTCCTGCGGGTAGTACTCCAGCAACATGCCCTGGCCGTCGGTGACCGGGTTGTACCAGGTGCCGGTCATCCCGTACTGGAAGCGGTTGGCCGCGGCGGGCGGCGCCAGGGTGGTGATCGCCGCATCGCCCAGGGTGCGGTAGGACTCGCACACGGCATCCGAACTCAGGCGCTGCAGACTGGTGCTGCCCTGGAGGATGTTGCCGCCGACATTGAGATCGTATTCGAGCACGGCATGGCGGCAGTCGACGAAGCGCACCCGCAGATTGCCGGCCTGTTCGAGGAAGTTGGTCGGGGCGTCGAAGGTGCCGCGACTGCGCACCACACTGACATTGGCGACGCCATTGGCGAGCACGCCGGCACCGGTGAACCAGGTCAGGTTGCTGCGAGTGCGTGGCAGCGCATCGGGGGTGTGGGTGTACCAGGCCACCACCAGGGTTTCCGACTCGGGAATCACGTCGAACTGGAAACCCTGGCCATCGAAGGCCGGGTCGTACCAGACGCCGCTCCAGCCCGGGTTGGCCTTCAGCCTCGGCAGCGACAGCTTGTGCGAACCGCGACCCATGGTGCCGGCGATCAGCAGGTTGCGCACCGGATCGTAGTCGAGGTCAGAGACCAGCGCCTTGGGCAAGCCCTCGCCCAGACGGGTCCAGCTGCGATAGCCCTGAGACTCGGCGGCAATGTAGACACCGGTATTGGTGCCGACGACCAATGCATCTCCGGCCGGCGTTTCGATGTGGCGCAGACTGTGGAGGTCGACAGTGCTCGCCGGCAGGTCGCCGGTGATGTCTTCCCAGCTGGCGCCGGTGTTGGTGGTGCGCAACAACACGCCAGGCAGCATCGGATCGAACAGCAAGGCGAAGGCCTGCGCCGGATTGCCGCGGTCCACGGTCACCGCCAGCGCTTCCTGCTGGCCGACATTGGCCCGCGACAGCACCAGCGCTGCGCCAAGTGCGGTGCGCACAAACAAGCCATCGTCATTGCCTTCGGTGCAGCTGCCGTTACAGCCGGCGACATAGAGCACATCGGCATTGCCCTCGGCGCCGTAGGCGATGGAATTGGCACCCAGTGGGGAGCGTGCACGCAGGCCGTCGGCAATGCGGGCGACGGTGTCGCCGGAATCGAAAGACTCATACAGTCCGTCGGAGCCGCCGATGACCAGACGATTGCCCACGATCCGGTTGCTCGCGATCGGAGTCACGAACTGGCCTTCGGGGCCGGTGCTGCCGTCGGTGCCGATGAGCTCCGGGAAGCTCAGGGTCAGCGCGGCATTGGCGGCGGAATACTCGCGGCGGCTGAATCCGCCCAGGAATTGCGAACTGGCATAGCTGATGGCAGCGCCCGATTCGGCCGCTTGCAGGGCATCGACGGCGACATCGCCGCCATCGCCGCCGGAGATGACCACCCAGTCGCGCAGAGTGCTGCCCAGCTGGCGCATGCTGCCATTGTCCTGGTTGCCGGACAGGGCAACACCTGCGATTCGATCGAAGGCCACGTTGTGTTGCTCAGTCACCTGCAGATCGCCGTTGAGCGAGATCCAGCTGCCGGCGGCGCTGCCCGGCTGCAGGCGCGCGTAGACACCGCCGTCGTCGCCTTCGATCAACCGTCCGGCTGCATCCATCGCCAGACTGCGAGAATCGGCGTGCGGCGCGCTGTTGTTGGCGGTGCCGCTGTGGGTGATCGACATCCAGTTGCCGCCCGGCGCCGTGCCATCCCCCCGGAACAAGCGACCGCTGAAGTCATTGGCGCCCAGGCTGTTGGGGAAATCGCCCGGCTGGCGATCACCGCCGATGTAGATCAGATTCGGGTTGCTGCGATCCAGCGCCAGCGAGAAGTGCAATCGCCCCTGACCGCCGGGATGGATGCCGATGGCATCGCCGTCTTCAAAGGTTTGCGGGAAACCGATCAAGGTCCAGCTGGCACCGGCGTCGGTGCTGTAAAACACACCGCGAAGCTGGCCGTCGGAAATTCCCACCGCCACGCGGCCACCGATGGCCTGAACACGGACGACCTTGCCACTGCTGGCCATCAGGGTGTTCATCTCGGGGCTGCTGACCTTCTGCCAGCTGGCGCCGCCGTCGCTGCTCCGATAGATGCCGTTGGCGCTGGCCTGCGCCTGACAGTCGTTGGCACCGTCCAGGTGTGCGTACAGCGTTTGCGGGGCGCTCTGATCGCTGGTCAAGGCCGTGACCAGACCGGGCGCAAATCCCTGCGCCGCACCGATCTGTACAAAGCTGGCACCGCCATCGGTACTGCGGAACAGTCCGCGATCCGTGCACAATCCGTTGGCTGAGCCATTGCTGGCGGCCACGATGACGCTGCCGTTGACCGCCAGTCCGCTGATGTTGCGTCCGCGCATGCTCGACGCCAGCGGACTCCAGCTGCTGCCGCCGTCACTGCTGCGCAGTAGTCCGGTGGTGGCGCCTCCCACGCGACCGAAACTGCTGAATCGACCGATGCCGGCCACGAGGATGTTCGGATCACCGGCATCAAACACCAGCGCACCGATGCTGAGCGAATCCTGCTGATCGGTGAGCGGCCTCCAGTTCGGTGATGGCGCCTGGGCGTTGTCGGTACGCCAGACGCCACCGTTGACCGATCCCGCATAGAGAATCTCGGCATTGACCGGATGCGGCAGCACCACCTGCACGGCGCCCGACACCGCATTGGCCGGCGGCCCGACGATGCCTTCGCTCTGACCATCGGCGACCGGCCCGGGGCCGATCGGCACCCAGGTCTGCGATCCCGGCACCAGACCAGCAGGAACACTGACGGTGTAGATCAGCGCGTAGGAATTGCCCACGCTCGGGGTCACGCTGCAGAGCAGCGACAGTGTGTAGGGAGTCTGTACGGTCGGGGCCCCCAGACTCACATCGATCACCGGCCCGTTGGCCGGCACCGTCTGGGCGAATTGGCCAGGCGCAGGTGGCTGGCCTGCGGCCGCAATCTGCAGACCGGCATCGCCGCTGCAGGCCACCGCCGCGCTGCCGCTCCCGAGCCCGGGTTCCAGCCGCAAATCGAGGCTGCCGGTCGCCAGACCGCCGAGCGCGGCAGCCTGCAAATGCAGCGTGGATCCGGAGGGCGGAATACTGCTGATCACCGGCGGCGAATTCGCTGCCAACGCGGCCGGCCGGCGTACCGTGTAGCTCAGCGTGTAGCTGGGACCTGCCGAGGGCGTGGCCGTGCAGACCACCGCGTTGGGCAGCGTCTGCAGGGTCTCGGTCAGCACCGCCGCCAACGCCAGATCCTGCGGCTGCGCGCCGGCATTGACGGTCTGGGTGAAACTGTTGCCGCCCGGCGTGGCGCCGGCGGGCCCGATCAGCACGTCGCCAGAACTGACGCAGGCCAGTGCCACCGAGGAGGCACCGGAACCAGCGCTGGCAATCAGATCGACCACGCGCACGCTGGTGCTGCCGAGCGCGCCGCCGGGCAGGGACACGGTCGCGCCCCCGGCCGGATTGGACGACAGCACCGGTGCCGGATCGGCGGACAGCAGGTTCAGGACAATGTTGCCGCGGGCAGCGGCGAAGCCGTCGACGGCGATGCGGTAAGTGGTGCCGGCCACCGCGGTGAAGCGCACCTGACTCTGCAGGCCACTCCCGGCATCGTCATTGCTGCCAATCGTCGTGAGTGCATTGACGGTGTTGCCGGTGTAGACGGCCAGCACGGTATCGAAATTGCTGCCGAAGGTATCGATGGTGGTCACGAGACTGGCGCTGGCGGTCCATTGCCACCACACCGAGGCGCCGCCGCCCACCCCTGCATGCACCGGCTCACCCGGCTCCGAGGTGGCACCGACATTGCTGCCCGTGCTCTGGGTGGCGTTGCCGCTGAGCGTGATCGCCGCCGCAAAGGGGTCATTGGCCTGTTGCGCCCAAGTGGCGCCGGACAATGCCATCAGCAATACCGCCATCAGCGAGTGGATCAATCGGGTCATGGTGATTCCCTTCACGTGTTGCCCTTGGCTTTGTGGATCGAAGCCTTCTATGCTAACTGTTACCGAATGTCTAATGTCTATGGCTCCTGGAGTTCTGAATGCACCTTAATCCTTCGCTGATCGCCACGGCGCTGGCTGCACTTGCGATGCTGGGATCACCGGTCCAGGCCGCCAACACCTTGCAGAGCGGCGTTCTGATCGATCGCAACACCCAACGGGTGCTGCTGATGAGTCCTGACAGTGCCGTGGAACAGGTGGCGATCAGCTCTGGTCAGACCGACTGGACCAGCCGCGATGGCGCCATGCCCATCGCCGTGGAAGGCGAGCGCGTGCTGGTGATGCGTGATGGGGCCGAACGCGGCAAGCTCGGCTATGCCGTGCTCAAGGCTGGCGATGGCAGTCTGGTATCACGCGCTTCGGTCGACTTGCCTGTACCAGCACGCGGTCTGGTGGAAGAGCGGATGGGCGAACAGTTCAAGTTCACGGTCGAGGCCGACGGTCTGCGCTGGCTGCACAGGCGCCAGCAGACGCAGGGCGCATTGATGCAGATCGATGGCGCCAAGGGCGGCGAGAAGAACGTGTCATCGACGGAACATCGCGGCGCCCTGAGCATCGACTGGAATCAGGGCAAGCTGGCGCCGATCGACGAAACCAGCGTGAAATCCAGTGCGGATACCGCCGTGGAAATCGGCAAACCCACGGCCACTGGGCCACGAACCTTCCGCTCAGTCAGCGATGGCTACCGCCTGCAGAGCGAGCGCCTCGACGACGGCCGCTATCGCTGGCAACTCAGTGATGCCCAGGGCGCACGCATTGGCGAGACCATCAGCGAGTATTCCTACCGGCCCTTCGATGTGGTCGACGGACGACTGCTGTACGTCACCACGCCCAGGATCTCGGTCACTGACGGCAAGTCCAGCATCTCAATGCCGACCTTGGTGGCCGTGGACCTTGCAAGTGGCAAGGTGGCCTGGACTCGGGAGATTCGCGACACCCGATATCGTGGGCCGTATCCGTCCTGAGGGGAGGATTGGAATCAGCGGCGCTTCTCGCCGCGGGCTCACGCGGAGCCGCGGAGGACGCGGAGAAGAGCCCGGATTCCCCGGGGGCAAGTTGCTGAAGCACGCCGGGGAATTCCTCGCTGAGATCGACCTGCCTGACGCCCAGCCAGCGCTTTCTGCGATAGTCACCGCCATGCCTTTGATGATGTCCTTGCTGGTCGGCTCTTCCGTCGGGATGGCGCTGTTGCTGGCGCTGGCTCTGGCCACGGTCTATCGAAAGCTGGAGCTGCCGCTGCAATCGCGGCTGGCGGGCTACCTGATGCTCGTCGGTCTGTCCCTGACCCAGCTCGGCAATGCCCAATGGGTGCAGGCCAATGCCGATGCCGAGCCTTCACGCTCCTACATCGTGGTGCTGTTCCTGCAGTCGCTGGGTTTCTACTGGCTGCTGCTCGGCGTGGTGCGGCCAGCGGATCGCTGGCACCGTCTCGAATGGGGGATTCCGGTCGCCGTGATTCTGGCCTCGGCGACGATCCCGCTGCGCTGGGGGATTCCGGCGGCGCTGGCGATGGGGGCCGGCTTCGCCCTGCATCTGGCCCTGCTGCTGTATCGATTGCGGGCGCAACGGCGCTGGTTTCGGCTGGAACTGCCGGTCGTCGCGGTGTTCGCCGCGATGGGGCTGCTGGCGGCGATGATGGGCCTGCTGACGCCACAGGTCGTCGACTGGGCCAGCTATGCCTGGACCTATGCCAGCTGCATCGCCATCGGCTTCTTCCTGGTCTGCTGGCTGTTGCTGGCCGTGCCGGATCTGGTGCAGAAGACCACCGAAGCGGTCAGCCGCAGCTATGCCCAGTCGACGCTGGGCAAGGTCGATCAGGAGGCGGCGCTGGCGCGCTTGCGGCAGTTGTTCGAGGTCGAGCGTGTCTATCAGAACGAAGCCCTGAACCTGGGCACCGTCGCCGAACTGATGGGGCTCAGCACCCACCAGCTGTCGGAACTGGTGAACACCCGCATGGACCTCGGGTTTTCACGTCTGGTGCGCCGATACCGGGTGCAGGCGGCGCAACGGATGCTGCTGGAAGAGCCGCGCGCCTCGGTGCTGTCGGTCGGGCTCTCGGTCGGATTCAGCTCGCAATCGGCCTTCTATCTGGCCTTCAAGGAAGAACTGGGCATGGTTCCGGGGCAGTATCGGCGCCAGCAGCTGTAGAGTGAAAACCGCCCAGGACGCGACATCGATCTTCACGGTCAAACCCCGCAGGCGGATTCCACCATCGACGAGACAACCCAGCGTGGCCTCGCCAACCGATCAACGGCAAGCGCTGGAATTCGCGCCACAAGCCCGGCTCGCCGAGCCGCGGCCGCCGGCGCGAACCGGCTGTTCGCAGCGACCTGACCTGGCGCGCGCCGGAGCCGCGCTACGTCGCCGCTCGCCGGCACAGGCCAGGCAGCGTGCCTCGCGAAGACCACAGCATTGGCGCTTCGAGCTTCAACATGATCATGTTGCAACTTTGCATCATATTGATTTTGTTGACTTTTATTTCTCCCGCGAGAAAATCTGTTCCAGAACGATCAATCCGGAAGCGTACACGTCAGCGACGGGCGCAGGCTCAGCCCTCCCAACCAAGGCGTGAGCTGAAATGAATGACGCGAATGATGTCGGACTGATGTATCTGTCCTATGCGCTGTACCTGCTGGTGTCCGTGGCATTGACGGTCTGGGTGGCCAGAGTACTGTCCAGCAGCGGCGAGACCTTCCTGGTGCGCTGCTTTTCCCAGGATCGGGACCTGGCACAATCCACCAATCGCCTGCTGGTCATCGGCTTCTATCTGGTCAATCTGGGCCTGGTCTGTTCCCGGCTCAGCGACTGGAAGATCAACGCGGTCAACCTGGTGCCGGAAATCGGCTCTCGCATCGGTGTCACGCTGCTGGTGCTCGGCGTTATGCATTTCTTCAACATGAGCATGATTGCCCGCATGGGTCGCGCGGTGAATCGCTGGATTCATGCGCCGGACCAGGACAGATCGGATCTGCGCGTTCGGCCGGATCAGCACTGATTCGAGCGGGATCGTCCTGGCGGCACTGCCGATCCGCGCCTCGTCGCCACGGCAGTGCTCGCTTATCGAACACCCTTGCCTCAAAACCGACCATCGGCCCAACGCCCGATCGGGATTCAGCAAGGGTTACAGGCCCGGCATCGTGGCCATTGAGAGACTGATAGGCATGGCTCGGGAATTGCTTGAGGGTGCTCAGTGCCCTGCCGACGCCAGATCCGATGACCGAGTTCAAATATGCCTTGCGCCGCTTGTTGCAGCAGCCAGGATTCGCACTGACCGCATTGCTGACGCTCGGCTTGTGCCTGGGCGCCAATCTGACCGTGTTCGCCGTGATCGATGCCGTGTTGCTGCAACCGCTGCCCTACGCCAACAGCGATCGTCTGGTGGCCATCTACCACGGCTATCCGAACGCCGGGCTGGAGCGTGCCAATCCGTCGATCCGCAATTATTTCAACCGTCGCGAGAGCATTGCTGCCTTTGAGTCCGTCGCCGCCATCAAGGCGGGCAGCGAAGTCGTTGACAGCCCCGCCGGCAGCGAGCGCCGCGAGGTCATGCGCGTGACCCCGGAATTCTTCGCCACGCTCGGTCGTTCGCCTGTGCTGGGTCGCAGCTTTGTCGATCAGGACATGGACCAGGGCGTGCAGCCCACGGTGGTGATTTCGGATCATTACTGGCACCAGAAGTTCGCGGCCATGCCCGACGTGCTGGGTCAGAGCATCGACATCGGCGGGCGGCGCCACCTCGTGATCGGCGTGCTCCCACCCGGATTTCGCTATCTCTCCAGCGCGGCCGAGATCTTCCTGCCTCTGGTTTCCACCGCCGAGCAGCGCGGACTGAATGCGCTGTACAGCGACGAGGCGCAGATGATTGCCTTGCTCAAGTCTGGGGTCAGCGCGGAACAGGCCGAGGCACAGATCAGGTTTGACGATGCGCTGCAATCACGGGATTACCCATGGATCGCGGAAGTCACGGCGGCTGGCTACCATGCCACCGTGGCCGGTCTGCACGCAGACCATGTGGCATCGATTCGCCCCACGTTGCTGCTGCTGCAAATCGGCGCCTTGGGTTTACTGCTGATCGGCAGCGTGAACCTGCTGAATCTGGTGATGATTCGCGCCACCACGCGGTATCGCGACATCGGGGTGCGCCGCGCCCTGGGCGCGGCGGGCAGTCATCTGCTCCGGCAGATCCTGAGCGAGTCGCTGCTGCTGTGCGCCGGCGCTGCCCTGATCGGTCTGCTGCTGGGCGCTGGCGGGCTTGGTCTGCTCGCCTGGATGGGCGCAACACAACTGCCGCTGGTGGCCGATATCGCGATCAACGCGCGCGTGGTGGCCGCAGCCCTGATGGCGGCAGTTATGATCTGCGTGCTGATCTCGGTGCCGGTGGTCTGGTTCAACCTGCGTCCCAGGCTGGCAGGCATGCTCAAATCCGAAAGCCGCGGCGGCAGCGCAGACCGTGTGACCCAGCGCTGGCGCCAGGCCTTCATTGTCACGCAGATCGCCCTGGCCTTCGTGCTGCTGTCGAGCGCCGGATTGCTGGGATTGAGCCTGCAACGTGCGATGAATACATCTCCCGGTTTCCAGGCCGATCATCTGCTGACGGCAAGGCTCACGCTGCCGCAGTCTGGCAATGGCGAGGTCACTCAACGCACGCGTAATGCCCAACGCACCTTGCAGGAGTTGGCGCATCTTCCGGGCGTGCGCCGTGTGGCCTTGAGCACCAATCTGCCCGTCAACGGCAAGCACAGCTACAACGACACCAATGCGATGACCATACCCGGCTACCAGCCGCCAGCCGGCATCTCACCACGACTGCACTATCGCTATGGCGTCTATGGAGACTATTTCCAGGCCATGGGTATCGAACTGCTGGAGGGTCGTGTTCTGGATGCCGACGACACCGACAGCAGTCGACGGGTGGTGGTGGTCGATGCTGATTTCGCCCAAACCTACTGGCCGGACGGCCGGGCTGTCGGCCAACGCCTGTTCGAAGGACCGGACGCTCGGGCCGATGAGGAAGCCTTCACTGTGGTCGGCGTGGTGGCCCCGGTCAGACAAACCGAATTGACCGATGGCAGCGGCAACGGCACGGTCTACTTCCCCTATCGCTATCTGGCACATTCCGACCTGTATCTGGTCGCGCGCACGGCGCAGGATCCGCAGGCGCTGGTGCCAGGTTTGCGCGAAACCTTGCTTCAGATCGAACCTCGGCTGGTGCTCGATCGCGTGCAAACCATGGACGCGCGCATCGCCGACACACTGGCGGTGCGCAAATCGCCTGCCCTGCTCGCCAGCCTGTTCTCGGCTGCGGCCCTGTTGTTGGCGGGACTGGGCACCTTCGGCGTGCTCAGCTATGCCGTCGCCCAGCAGCAACGCGAAATCGCCGTCCGCCTGGCACTCGGCGCTCGCTCGCGACAGATCCGCCGCCAGTTTCTGGCTCAGGGCCTGCGCCTGCTGGCAGCCGGCAGTGCATTCGGCCTGGTCGGCGCCTGGCTGGCGGCAAGCGCCATGCAGAACCTGCTGTACGGCGTCTCTGGCATGGGTTCGAGCAACCTGCTGCTGACCGCCCTGATCTTGGGAATGGTCACCCTCGGCGCCTGCCTGCTCCCTGCGCTGCGGGCTGCGCGCATATCTCCCACGACGGTGTTGGCTGGACAATAGACCGCCGCCCCGTCCGTCTATCTGTCTACTTCTGCCCCTGACCCCGCCCCGGGTGCGCCTGCGGCCTACCCGGGCTACTCGAAGCCGTTGGCAAACACGCCATCGGCCACCACGACGACGCTGCTCAACAGGCGGTTGGCGCCGCTGGCCGCTTCCCAGGTGCCGAGGTTGGCCAGGCGTATCGCGTAGGCCGGATGGTCGCGCAATGTGGGCTCAGGATCCGGTAGCGCCAGCAGCAATTCGTAGCTTCCGAGCGGCAGATCGCCGGGCAGCGGCAGGTCCAGCACGATGCCGTGGTTGCCACTGTTCTCGTCGGGCAGCCAGCGCCGCGGATCAGCGCTGACCGGCAGGCGGAAGATGCTGTTGGGATTGGCGATGTTGCGCAACAGCAGTTCCAGGGCACGCGGATTGAAGGGGGCCGCGAAGCCGATGCTCTGCAGATTGATCACCCCCTGCAGGCGGCCGCCTGGCGAGACCCGATCGGGCAGGGTCGCGCTGCGCAGCACCAGCCGGTATCCAAGGCGGCGCTGGATCTGATCGAAGCAGCCCTGGCTCTGCCAGGCCTGCAGCACGCCCGGGTGATAGGTGTAGTTGAGCAGGCTCCAGTGCAGCTGCGCCATCTCAGCCAGCGCCGAAGCGCAGTCGCTGCGCGGCGAATTTACCGCGCAGGTTTCGCCACTCATCGGCAGATAGCGGGTTTCGGCGGCGATGTAGGCTTTCTGCTCGGCGATGCTGGCCGGATCGTTGGGCACGTAGGTGCCGAAGTCGTCTTCGCTGGCCAGAAAGCAGTCGTTCAGATGACCGGTGCGCGCCAGCGCCGAGCCGTTGAAGCCCTCGGCCGGCGTCAGCGGCGTCTGCCGGTTGAAGATCGCCCGCTTGTAGCCGGGCGTACGCACCACCACCGTGCGCTGGACCGGCAGCGCCGCCAGCAGATCGCTCAGCACCGTGCTCATGCCGGCCGTGGTGGCATTGCCGTTGCTGGACGTATGCCATTCGCCCCAGCGGCCGATGAATCCGGCATCCAGATGACTGATGACATCGGCATTGGCCGCCAGCAGCGGTTGCAACTGGCCGATGTGCTGCTGGATCAGCGCCAGCGGCGCGTCGTTGTTCGGCGGCGGCTCGTTGAAGGTGTAGGCGAAGCGGATGTTGAGCTTGAGCCCGTTCTGGCGGGCATAGCCAAGGTCAGCCTCGATGTGCTGCAGGAAGGCCGTCGAGATCGGCGTTGCCCGGAAATCGAGCAGATTGTAGAGCCGGCGCACCACGGCACTGCGGGCAGCGGCAAACAGGCTGGGCGCATAGTTGCTGAGCGGATCGGGCGCATTGCTGGCCGACTCCAGCTGGTAGTAGAAACCGCGCTCGGGATTGGCGAAATCCGAGAGATCCTCGCTGTACTGAATGCTGGCGGCAAGCGCTGCAGGGCTTGCGTTCAACATCAACAGCATCAGCAATGGTCGCAGGCGGCTCGCGCACATGGCGCTTCCTCAGGATGACGTGATCACAGTATCGCCCACCGGCCGGATTCTGGCTGGGATCGCCGTTTGCACTCGGCGCTGTTGATGTCGGATTGGGGGCATCTGCTCGCGCAGGTGTGAGAAATGCGGGCTAAGATCGGCCCTCAAGCTCTGGACTGTCCCGCATGCCGCTGCTCGCCGAACTCAAGCGCCGCAATGTCATCCGCACCGGGGTGGCGTGGCTGGCCTTGTCATGGCTGCTGGTGGCGATGTGCGCGCTGCTGTTTCCAGCGCTGGAGCTGCCGATCACGGCGCTGCGCTGGTTGATCCTGGCCTTGCTGATCGCCGCCGTGCCGGTGTTGCTGCTGTCCTGGCGCTATGAGCTGACGCCCTCGGGTTTCAGGGTCGACCGCGGTGCCCGTCACGACAACCCGCAGCGAGCGATCACCGCCCGCCGTCTCGACCAGATGATCGTCATCGTGGTGTTGGCGGCGCTCAGCCTGTCGCTGCTGCGACAGTTCATCGACCAGGCTCGGCCCGATCCCGACACCACCGCGCCCGCCGCGGTGGTCGAGACAGCCGTCCCCGAGGCAGTCACGCCACCCGCGGGCCCGGTCGATGCGCATTCGCTGGCGGTGCTGCCCTTCGTCAACATGAGCCAGGGTGTCGGCGACAGCTATTTCGCCGATGGTCTGTCGGAGGAACTGCTCAACGTACTGGCGCGTATCGACGGCCTCAAGGTCACCTCGCGCACCTCCTCTTTCGTCTTCCGCGACAGTCAGGTCGATACCCGCGAGATTGCCACCCAGCTGGGGGTGGCCTATCTGCTGGAGGGCTCGGTGCGACGCGAGGGCGAGCAGGTACGAATCACGGTGCAGCTGATCGACGCCCGCAACGATCAACAGGTCTGGTCACAGACCTATCAGCGCCAACTGGTCGAGATCTTCCGAGTCCAGGAAGAGATTTCACAGGCGATCGCCGATGCGCTGGCGGACACCCTGGGCGTGCGCCGCATCGAAGTGGCCGAGGCCACAACGGACATCGAAGCCTACGAGAGCTATCTGCGCGGCCGGCAGTTGTTTGCCCAGCGCGGCGCGAACCTGCCGGCGGCGCGCGAACTGCTGGAGCAGGCGGTGGAGCGTGACCCACGGTTTGCCGATGCCTGGGGCACGCTGGCGGCTACCTGGTATGTCTGGCGCAGCTATGCGCCGGAGCCCGCGGGCATCGATACCCTGGAACAGGCCGAAATGGCCGCCAACAAGGCTCTGGCCATCCGCGCTCTGCATCCAGGCGCGCTGGCCGTGAGTGCGCGCATCGCCGGCGATCGCGGCGATCGCTTGCGCCATGCAGAACTGATCGAGCAGGCGCTCGCCCTGGCACCCAACAATGCCAACACCCGCGTCTGGCAGGGCCTGGGGCTATTCGAAGTTGGCCACATCGAACAGGCCCAGGCCAGCTTCGCCCAGGCCCAGAAGCTCGACCCGCTGAGCGGATTGCCGATGGGCTGGCTGGGCATTGCCACCGATTTGCGCGGCGATCACGCCCGCGCTCGCGAGCTGCTGATGCAGGCACATGCGCTGGGCTGGCGTGGTCCCGCCAGTCGCGCACTGTTCTTTCTCGCCGCCAATGGCGATGACGGAGCTGACCTGACCCAGGCCTATCTGGACTGGCTGCACGATGACGACAGCTTGCCGATCAATCTGCGCGAACTGGCGCGCACACTGGCGCCGGCGCTGACCGATCCGACGCGGCTTTCTGATGCGCAGCAACGGCTGCTCGAAGCGGCCAGCGCAGCGCCCGATCTGGAATGGGCCCAGTTGATGCAGATCTTCGATCTGCCCGATGCGGCCATGGCCAATGCGCTTGCCCACAAGACCGAGGGCATCCAGACCTTGCTGTTCAGTCTCTGGTACCCGCAGTTCCGGAGTTTCCGCGAACATCCGCGCTTTCCCGAATTTGCACGTCAACATGGCTTGAGCGCGTACTGGCGCAAGCTCGGCCCGCCCGATGGCTGCATGCTGGTCGGCGAGGACGGCCAGGAGCTGCATTGCGAGTAGGGTTGCCGAGGACGTAGGTGCGAGGGCATGAGGGCAGGACCTCGTCCCGAGGAGTTTCGTCCCGAGACCAGGTGTGCGGCTGCACTGACCGTTTCGGATAAGATTCGGAGCATGAGCTTCACCATGATCAAGCGCCTACCCGTTCATCTGCTCCGCGAACGCAGCCACCGCCAATGCCTCGCAGCGGTTTGCGCAGGTGAGCCATGCCCTGGTGCCTGATCGTCGACGGCCCCGGTGGGCGACGGCGTATTCCTCTGACGGAGAACGGCCGCTGCATCGTCGGTAGTGGGTCAGACTGCGAGATTCAGATCGATCAGCCGACGCTGTCGCGCCAGCATCTGGCCATTCATGTGTCTGATGCAAAGTTGGAGATCGAAGACATTGGCTCGCGCAATGGCAGCTTTCTCGATGAACGTCGACTGCTGCCAGGCAACCGCGAGATGGTTGAGGCACCGTGTCGGCTGCGTCTGGGCGAGATCGAACTCAGCCTGACGCGCATTGAGGATGATGATGCCAAGCCGCATTGGCTGACAGACGCCGCGCCTGCCAAGCCGGCGCTGGCCCAAGTCGGCGCCACCATGGCCTCGGGCGGCGGCGATCGTTTCTTGCGCCAGCAACTGGCCGCCCTGTTGCAGTACGCGGCCACGCGGCCCGGCCGCAAGCCGATGTTGCTGGCTTACGCACACGCCTGCGCGCGGGCGCTGCCATTGTCCAGTTTGAAACTGAGCAGCGACGATGGCGCCTTGTTGTTCGACTGGCATCAGACCGCGTCGTCGGCAGCGGGGGCCGTGATGGAATTGCGCCAGGACAAACTGCTCTGGACCATTGGCACGGAGCAGCCGCCAACGCTGGATCGCGTGCGCCATCTGGTGGATATCGGCATGGCATTGGGCGCGCTGGCAGAAAGCGAGGTGCCGATGGCGAGCAAGGCCACCGCGCTGCCAGCGACCAGCAGCAGCCTGGATCCGCACTTGCAGCGCATTTACCGACGCGCGACGCGCGTGGCCGGCAGCGAAATCCATGTGCTGATACGCGGCGAATCAGGCACGGGCAAGGAACTGCTGGCGCGCCATATCCATGCGCTTTCGAGTCGTCGAGACGCCGCGTTCGTGGCGGTGAACTGTGCAGCCTTTTCCGAAGAAATGCTGGAAGCCGAGTTGTTTGGCGTGGTCCGCGGAGCAGCGACCGGCGTCGATGCGCGGCCCGGATTGTTTGAGCGCGCCGACCGCGGCACCTTGTTCCTCGACGAGATCGGCGATATGGCACCCGCCATGCAGGCGCGCATCTTGCGCGTACTGCAGGAAGGCGAGGTCATTCGCGTGGGCGGTCGAGCGCCGGTCCGGGTCAATGTACGAGTGATCTCGGCCACGCATCGTGACATTGAGCAGATGTTGCGCGACGGGCTGTTCCGCCTCGATCTGTTGCACCGCATTGCCGACTGGGAGGTGGAACTCCCGGCGCTGCGCGATCGTCCGGCCGACATCCTGCCGCTGGCCATGCAATTCCTGCTGCGCGCCACCGCTGCCCGCGGCATTGAGATTCGCGGCCTCAGTCGCGCTGCTGCGAATGCACTGATGAGTTATTCCTGGCCGGGGAATGTGCGCGAACTGGAACGCGAAATGGCGCGCGTCGCGGTGTTTCTGGATCAGGACAGCCTGGTCATGAGCGAGGATCTGCGCCCGAACATCCGCAGTGCCCGCACCACGCCAGTAGATGCCACCCTGGAACAGCAGCTGGCGCATGCCGAACGCAGCATCATCGCCCGCGCCATGCTCGATGCCGAGCAACAGGTGGCTCAGGCGGCAGAACGTCTGGGCGTATCGCGTTCCACGCTGTATCGGCGTCTGCGTCACTTCGATCTGTTGCCCGATGGCGCCGGACCGGATTCCGCCGAACAGACCTGAAGCAGCGCCGTTCCAGGCTTGACACCGGGCCGTGTCAGAACTGCAACAGGAACAGCGCCGCGCGTCTCGCCGGTCGCTATTTTCTTCGTTTTTCAATGACCTGAGACTATCGCACTGAGTGGCACGCTGCTTGCGACGATGAAGGCTGGTTCACTGGAGAACTCGCCATGCACACACTCGCCTGCACCCTCACGCTCCTGCTGGCACTGCTCGGTTCGGCAGTCGTCGACGCCGCCATCCTGCGGGCCGGCAGCACCTGCACCTACGCCACGCCACAGCTGGCCTTTGCCGCTGCCAACAACAACGACACCGTGCGTGTGCGCAGTGGCAACTACCCCGGCCCCTTCGTCATCACCAAGGCGATTCGCGTCGAAGGCGGCTACGACGACTGCAGCAGCAGCACCCGCTCCGGCCGCAGCGATTTTCACGGCAACGCACCTGCGCAGAGCGCCGAGTCGCTGTTGCGCATTCCGGCACTCGCCGGCCAGGTAGTGCTGGACCGCATCACCCTGCGCGACAACATCAAGAGTGCTGGTGACGGCGGCGGGCTGCATCTGACCTCGACCTCAGTGGCGCTGAAGGATGTCGAGATCCGCGACAATCGAGCCTACGCCGGCAACGGTGGCGGCATCTATCTGGACAACGCCACCGTCGAGCTGGTGGAAGACAGCAGCGCACTGATCGAGCGCAATCGGGCCAACGCCGGCGGCGGCATCGCGGCGAATGGCAACACCGCGCGCATCTTGTTCGATCTGGGTGCGGTGGGGGCTGCCGCCGTTCTGCGCAACAACCGGGTCAATACCAATTCCGGGACCGGCGTCGGCAGCGCCATTTATCTGTTCAACGGCGGCGATGCGGTGCTGATCGACACCTTGATCGAAGTGGACAACAACGAGCCCTTCGGCGCCGGCTCGGCGATAGCGGTCGCGGACAGCGCCTCGATCTCCGGATTGACGCTGCGAGGCAGCAATCTGCTCTCGCATGCCGCAGTCACCAGCACCAAATACAGCGCGATCGTCGCCGCCCCGGCCGGCAATGCCGTCATCATCATCAGCGATAGCCTGATTGACGGCTGGCGCACCGGCTTGATCCTGCGCGACGGCAGCGCCCGACTCGATCGGGTGATTTTCAGCAATCAGGTTGGGAGCAGCTCCGGCGGCGGCATTCGCCTGCTCGGCACTGCGCAACTGGAAGGCCACTCGCTGCAGTTCATCAACAATGGAGCCAACCAGGGTGGCGCCATGGCCGTATTCGAGAATGCCAGCTGGACGCTGTTCGGCGCGCCCGGACTGCCCACCCGCTTTGTCGGCAATGGGGCGGTCGATGCTGCTGGTCTCGGTGGCGCGATCTATCACAACTCGACCGGTAGCGGCAGCATCAACGACAGCCCTACCGATTGGGGGCTGGTCGAATTTCTCGACAACTCGGCGGCGACTGGGTCCGGCACAAGTCAAAGCCACGGCGGCGCCATCTATGTCGACAGCGCGCCGGCCGCACAACTCATCCTGCGCTCTCCGCTGGTGTTCAGCGGCAACCAGGCGGCGCTGGATGGCGGGGCGATCCATCTGAATCGGGGACATTTGCGCCTGGATGCGCGCGTCGGCGAGCAAATCGAGTTCAACGGCAACACGGTCGGACGTGACGGTGGCGCGATCTACCGCGCCACTGGCAATCAGTTGCTGATCAATCAAAGCTCGGGCAGTCATGGCAACGTGCTGTTCGGCGACAATTCCGCGACTTCTGGGCACGGCGGGGCGATCGCCGCCATAGGCGCCGGCGAACTGCGCATCCAGGCGCCTGCCCAGTTCACCCATTCCGGCCCCAACAGCACCGCCGACTACGGTGGTCATCTGTACGCTGCGGCCAGCGCCGGCCAGCAATCGGTGGTTGAGTTGCAGGGTTGGGATGGCATCGGTCGCGGCATCCGCATTGCTGGCGGCTACTCCGAGTTTGAAGGCGGCGGCGCCTATCTGTCCGGCGTCAGTGGCACGCTCGACTGGGTACAGTTCGGCACGCCTACCCAGCCCAATCGGGTATTTACCAGCGGTGGCGCCAATCTGGTGGCGATCGGCGCAAATACCCAGATCACGCTGCGCAACAGCTCCTTGAGATACGGGATGCAGTCCACCTCAGGTGGCAACGGGCATGGCTTGCTGGTCAGATCCGGTGCCAGCGTGCTGATGGAGTCCATATTCGGCGTCGCCGGCACCCCGCCAGCGCCAGGTCAAGCCTGGCCATGCCAGGCGGCAACGCTGGCGCACGAGCGGCATTGCAGTGAAATTGCAGACAACGGCGACATCAACACCCTGGGCGGCGGAGTCTATGTGGAAAGCAGTGCGCAGCTGACCCTGCGCGGGGTCAGCATCGACGGCAATCTGGGCAACCCGGGCGCGCTGCAGATCGAGTCGGGTGGCAACGTCACCGCCAGGAATGTGCGCATCAGCCAGAACAGCGGTGGCATCAAACTCGATGCAGGCGCACAGATGGATGCAGAACACCTGACCTTGACCGGCAATACCGGCATCGCGCTGGAACTGGCCAACAACGCCGCCACCAGCATGACCCTGGCGCGATCGATCGTCTGGGCCAACAGCAGCGGCATCGTCAAGGGCGCGCAAGCGACGCTGAACTTCGACTGCAATATCAGTCAAAGCGCGCCCTTCGGACTCAACGCCAACCCGGTGCTGGTCGACACGCCGCGCGGCCTCTATCGCCTCGGCGCTGGCTCCGCGGCCATCGACCTGTGCCTGGTTTCCGGCCAGTCCAGCGACCTTGATGGCCATGCGCGCCCGGCCGGCAACAGCTATGACGGCGGCGCCTTCGAAAGCGACGGGAGCTTGCCGGACCTGATGTTTGCCGATGGCTTCGAGTGATCCCACGTCACCACCGGTCGCGCCGCGGGGGCGCTCCTACCACAGCGGGGCACCACCGCCGGTCGCGCCGCAAGGGAGTTCCCATCACAGCCCGGCACCCGTAGGAGCGACCTCGCGTCGCGACCGCTTTTGGCAACAGCAGACATCGCGGGCAGAGCCCGCTCCCATAGATGGATTCACAGATCCCGTGTTCTGGCGGCCCGTGCCGCCGCGGCCTCGGCTTGCTTGGTCCAGCGCCTGGCGTAGGAGGGATTCAACGTCTTGCAATCCGCGAAAGCCTGGTCGGCCAGTTCGATCCGCGCAGCCGGAGCCAAGCCCCCGGCGCTGATCGCATGCTCACCGAGCAACCTGTGGAAGGCGCCGGCATTGCAATGGACGATGCCGTCGGCGGCACTGCGCGGATGTGCCAGCAGCGCCTTGATCGTGGCCTCACCCTGGGCAATCGTGGGCGTCGCCGACAGGCCCTTGCGCAAGGCCCAGCGCAGGCGCGCCACCACCCATTCCAGGCGCTGTCGAGTGGCACTGTAGAGCTCCTCCGGATCGCTCATTGCTGCGCGCAAATGGCGATCCGATTCGGCGAAGGCGTTGGCAGCCTCTTCGCTGTCGACGTCGTCCAGGGCCACTGCCTTCTCCATGGTCAGCCACGCCAGCAGACTCTGGTCGAGTGAGATCCCTGCACTGGCCGCCTCTGCGGCGATCGCCTGCGCCAATCGCAGTTGCGGCAAGCGCGGCAGCGAGCGGGCTCTGGCCAGTTCCCCGTAGGTGGACAGCTGTGCGATGGCCTGGGCGTAGCCATCGGCGCGCCCCGGGGCCACGCTGCGCAACCGGGCCAACAAGGACAAGCCCCGCTCCAGCGTTGGCGTCGCCGTGTCGAATTCGGCATCGGTATCGGACCAGTTGGCATATGCCGCCCACAGATCTCCCAGGTTGGCTCCCTGACTGAACAGCAACTCAGGATCATCGGGTGCGGTGGTCAGCGCTTCATTCAGCAGCGCAATGGCCTCATTCATGACCCTGGCGGCGCTGGCCAGATCCTGATTGCGCAGAATGTAGAACTGAAACACCAATGCCAGCCCCAGCGCGTTGATGGTGTCCGGGTCCTGCGGTCGTAACCGGCGCGCTTCGCGCAGAGCGGTCAGCGCCAGGTCAAAGGACTCCACGTGATCCTGGCTGCTGTGGTTGTTGAGCAGGCGCGTGCGTTGTGACAGCAGGCGCCCTCGCAACAGCCAGCCCGGCGCGAAGCCCGGAGCATCGACCAGCAAGGGATCGAGCATGGCGATGGCACGATCGTGAACTGCCAATCCCGCATCCAGATCGTCAGCCAGATGACCGGCCTGCAGGAGGAGCGCTCGCGCGCCAATCAGACGCGCACCCAGCAGTTCAGGTTCGTGCTGCAATGCCAGATCCGCATGTTGTATCGCCGCCTTCAGGGCCTGCGTCATGGCGGCATCTTCCTGCCGCAGGTCGTGGTTCTGGGCGATGGCTTCCCAGACTGCGGCCAGCGTTTCGTGGGTGATCGGATCAGAGGGATTGGCCGTCAACGCCTGACGGCAGGCCGGATGCAGCGCCTCGGGTGATTGCGGTGCCGCAGCACCCAGCGACAGGCGCTGCCTATAACCACCAAGCGCCGCATCGCAGACACGGCGCAACACACGACCATCGCTGCGAGCGGTGCTCGCGGCGTTCTCGAATAGCGCCTGTGCCTGCTGATAGGCGCGCTGCGCTGCATCGCGCTGACCCCGACTGGCCTGCTGCGCGGCCTCGGCCATGGCCAGATCGCCGCTCAGCCATTGCCGCGCGTATTCGGTCGGTGGCTCGGCCGGGATTTGTGTCAGCGCCCGACGCGCGTGGTCGAATGAATTCTCGATCAACAGCAGGCGCACCCGCTCCAGCCCGTCGGTCGCTCCGGTGCTGGCGAGATAGGCGCGCGCCGGCAGCAGATCACGCTCACGCGCGCTACTCAGCGCACTGTTGCGCTCTGCCTCCGGCAGATCGGCGAAGCGATCGGCGGCCAGTTGGTACAACTGCAGATGCGCCGACGCCAGGGCCTTGAGGTCGGTCCCATCGGCCAGTCCGGCGCTGGCCAGCGGCGTCAGCGTCGCGACGACTTCGCGGTAGTCGCCCAGCGCCAGTGCCGAGAGCCCCAAGGATCGCCGTGCCATCGTGCGTATGCCCTCGGATTCGCCTGCGAGGTGCGCAATGGCATCGCGCCCCAGCCGCGCCAGCGCTTCGCGCTCTGGCCGTAGATCGTGCAGCGGCGCCAGATAGGCGATGTGCATGCGGCTGCGCACGATCTCCCGGGTGGAGCCCAAATCCCGTGCCAGAACTTCGCGGTGTGCGCCATCGAGCCGCGCATAGACCCAACCCGACAGCGCCAGCAGCAGACCCATCGCCATGACAGTACCGACGCTCCAGGCAACCCGATTCTTGCGCCAGCTGCGCCGCAAGGCGTAGCCGACGCCGGTATCACGCGCCCACACCGCCAGCCCGCTGCGGTAGCGCTGCAAATCCTCGCGGATGGCGCTGACATCGGCATAGCGGCGTGCCGGTTCGCGCTCCAGGCACTGCATGCAAATGCGTGCCAGATTGCCGGGAATTCCGGGCTCGTAGCGGCGCGGACTGACGACGTCTCGGGTGATGATCTGCGTCATCACCTCTGCCGCGGAACTGCCGGCGAAGGGAGATCGATCACAGAGCGCGCGGTACAGCAGCCCACCGATCGCCCAGACATCGGTGCGACGGTCTATATGCTCGCGCTCGCCGCGCACCTGCTCGGGCGCCATGCTCTCGGGCGTGCCCACGATCTCGCCGGTGGCGGTCAACGCACCGTCGTCGCCATGCTCGGCGCGAGCTACGCCAAAATCCATCACCACCGGTGTCAGCAGGCCCTGCTCGTCGCGACACACCAGAATGTTCGCGGGTTTGATATCGCGATGAATCAGCCCGGCGGCATGCGCGGCCTCGACGCCACGACAGATGTCGATCAGCAAGTCGACCCGGGCATCCAGCGGCAATCCTTGCCAAGCCTGGTCCAGCGCACAGCCCTCGACCAGCGGCATCATGATCCACGGCTGGCCGTCGGTCTCATCAAACTCGTGGATGGCACAGACGTTGGGATGGCGCACGCGCGACAGCACCGCCGCCTCACGCTGCATGCGCCGCACGGCGTCGCTGTCGGTGGATTTCAGCAACTTGATGGCCACCCGACAGTTGCGCGTCGAGTCGTAGCCCTCGAGCACTGCACCCATCTGCCCCTCACCGATAGGCGTCAAGGTGCCAAAGCGATCAATCAATCGCGCCGCCGACGTCACATCCAGTCTCGCGCATTCAAACAACTGCGATTCTAGTCCGCGGGCGCACCTGCGCCTTGACCGGAATGTGGCCGTGCTGGTCATGGCTCCATCGGAACTGCCCGTTTGCGTGCCAGTTCCCTGGAATGCCGAGTGGTACTTGGCGCTGTTGATCTGCGGCCGCATCGCCAAAAGCTGCCGAGTGCAACTCGGCGATCCCGATTGCCGTCGCCCCCGTCACCTGCGGCAAGCCTCGTGTGCGTTGCCGGTATGCCGTCTCAACGACGGCCTTGGCAAGGTAAGATCAGTTCAGTCGCCCTGCGCTGATCGAGAGCCCGAACCTTGCAGCTACTCGCCGAACTCAAGCGTCGCAACGTCTTCCGCATGGCCGGGCTGTATCTGGTCGTGGCCTGGTTGATCGTGCAGGTGACCGAGACCGTGCTGCCGGTCTTCGATGTGCCCAATTGGGTGTTGCGGGTCATCATCATCCTGCTGGCGGTGGGTTTCGTACCGGCGCTGGTGGTGTCCTGGATCTTCGAACTGACGCCGGAAGGGCTGCAGCGCGATGAGGACGTCCACACCGGCGATCCGGGGTACACCGGCGTCGAGCGTCGCCTACGCCGGATCAGCGACCGGCCAGTCGGAGCACCGTTGGCACCGCAGGGCGCGCGGCGCCTGGATCGCGCCATCATCGTCAGTCTGCTGCTGGCACTGAGCTACTTCGCCGTCGACAAGTTCTTTTTCTCGGCCGCGCCCGATGGCGCAGTTGCCCAGACCGCCGCCGCGGCCAAGGGCAAGTTGGTGGCAGTCTTGCCCTTCCGCAATCGCAGCAGCCGCGAGGAGGATGCCTATTTCGCCGAGGGTATCCACGACGATCTGCTGACGCAGCTGTCCAAGATCAGCCAATTCAAGGTGATCTCGCGCACCTCGATGATGGCCTATGCCGACAGCAAGCTGTCGGTGCCCGAAATCGCCCGTGAACTGGGCGCGGGCGTGGTGCTGGAGGGCGCCGTGCAGCGGGCCGGCGATCAGGTCCGCATCACCGTACAGCTGATCGACGGCAACACCGATGTGCACCTGTGGGCGGAGAAGTACGATCGTGAATTGAGCACCGAGACCATCTTCGCCATCCAGGCCGATGTGGCTACGGCCGTCGCCGGCGCCATGCAGCTGGTATTGAGCCCGGCCGACGCCAGTGCCCTGGCGACCGGATCCACGGCCAGCCTGCCGGCCTACGAGGCCTTTCTGCAGGCCAAGCTGCTGGCGCAGCTCGATCGGGCCACGCCCGAGCGCTTTTCCCAGGCGCTGGAGTATTTTGATCGCGCCATTCGCCTCGACCCGCAATTCGCCGAAGCCTATGCCCGCAAGGCCCGGCTGCAGCTGGCGATGTACTGGTTTGCCTATGCCGATGCCTCGATGCGGGTACAGGCCGTGGATTCCATCGAACAGGCGCGGCGACTGGCCCCTGACGCCATCGAGACGGCGATGGCCGAAGCCTATATGCGCTATTGGGGCGAGCGCGATTACGCCGGTGCCGAAGCCATATTGGCTCGCTTGCTGGAGCGCTCCCCGGATTACGCCGAGGCCTGGTACGCGCGGGCGCTGGTCGCCCGCCGGGATGGCCGCTTCGAGGACACCATCAACGCCTTCAACCGGGCGTTGGCGATCGACCCCGCCAACACCGACACCATTCTGGAGCTGGGCAATACCCTGGCGGGCCTGGGCCGGCTGGATGAAGCCGAAGCCTTGTTTGCCCGCAGTTCCGCCTGGGCCAAGGACATGGGTGTCGGCAGCAGCGAAAACCTGATGGCCCTTGGGGATTATGAAGGCGCCTGGGCCGCCGTCGACGGTCCCAACGAGTTCTATGCGGCCTTGCCCTTCCGCATCGCGCTGGCCACCGGCGACCCCGAGCGCATCCAGCGCGCGCTCTCATCGGAGCTCTGGCCCAAGCGCCTGCACAGCGTGCCCGAATACCCCGAAACCTACGCCCTGGCCCAGGCCGAAGCACTGCTGGTCAGCGGCCAGCAGGCGAAGGCGCGTGAAGCGCTGCTCGCCATCAAGGCTCGCCTTGAAAGCCTGGATCAACCTTATCCCGGCGGCTGGGCATCAAGCGGGTCCTATTTCTACTACCCCTGCGAACTGCCCGGCATGTTGGGTGACCTGGAAGGCGTGCGTGCGGCAGAACGCGATTTCCTGGAGAACGCGCCCAAAGATGCCTGGGCCGAAGCCAGCGTGCGCCTCTCCCTGGCGATCGCCTTCGCGCGTGCTGGCGATCCCGAGCGCGCCCTGCATCATCTTGAGTATCTGGTCACGACCTTTGGCGTGTCGAGCCTTGCCGGTGTCGCTGCTGCGCCCGGCTTTGCAACTCTGCGCGAACACCCGCGCTTTCTGGCACTGCAGTCGGCCTACGCAGCCTGGCAGGCCGAGCGCCGGAAGAAGGCCACCTAGCAGCTGAGGCGCAAGGAGGCTGCGGCGGCCGAGCGGCGGCTTCAAGGCGCTGGTGGAGGGCGCCGCGCCTGCGGCGCCGCTCTGGTGGGTGCTCAATCCGGAGCAGGGGCACCCGATCAAATGCGTCTGAGCGACCAATGCTCATCGTCACGGACGCTACCCACCAACGGGGCTGTAGACGAACACCCTCCGGGAATTCGAGCTGCAGCCTCCGGCCGAGAGACCGAGTTCGAGCGTGCTGCCCGCACGTGGTTCTGGCACCACGAAGCTGGCGCTGGCGTCGCGGCCGGCCTCACCCGTGGCATCCGCGACACGAGGTAGCGAGATTCGCACATAGGCAGGCGGCGGGTCGCCGAGCCAACCCGAGGTGGGCTCGAAGCGCCGGCTCACCGAGGCCGAGACGCTTACGGTCTGGCCCACCACCAGGTTGTCGGGAATCTTGCCCCAATTCACTCGCACCTCGGCGTCGTAACCCACCCGTGGCCACTCGGAGGGTTCCTTGTCGGCGTCGGGCAGGGTGACGGTCGCACCGCAGGTCACCGACAGGCCGGTGTCGGAGAACGACGCCTTCTGGCGATGGTTGAGGACAGTCGGGAGTTCGTTGTCGGAGCGGCGCACCTCGACCAGGCGCCAGCCGCCGCTGCCACCGGTGACCACGATCGGCAGGTCGAGCACCAGATCCGGCTTGCCCTGATCCCCGCTGACGCGCACCCCCAGGCTGGTGCTTCCCGGGCCAGCGGCAGCAAGCGAAAACACGTCGCGGCCACCGCTCGCGGCAACCACCGCGCTGTCGGGTGCGCTCAACTCGACGCAAGCAAAGCGCCTGCGGACGAATTGGGTCAGATTCGGGCTGGTGCCACTCGGGTCGATGCCGATCAGCTTCAGACCAGTCAAAGACTCGCCCGGGCCTATCGCGATCCGCTCCAGGCGCTGCCCGCGACTGTCAACCACGGCCAAGCCACTGAGCCGGTCGAGAAAGGCGTTCCGGACCGTAGCCGGGAGCGTGCTGGAGCCGTCGGCAAGGCGCACGGCGAGGCGCTGGGTGCCGCGACACGGCTGCCATGCCCAGGTCGCCGCGCTGTCCGGATGAATGCCCTGCTCCAGTTGCAGACGCGCACGCTGGAAATCGGCCAGGATGGCAGTGCCGGTGCTGGCATCGGCCGCGGCCTGGCGACCGATCAGAACCGGGACCACCCACTTGCTACCGCGTTGCACCGCGCCGACAAGCTTCGCCACGCGGTCATCGAAGGCCTCGTAACGCAGCGAGCCGGGGTCGATGACCACCTGCGCGACCACCTCGAAATGCAGGCGCGGCGCCGCGCGGATGAGCAACTCGGGAGTCGTGACGACCACCCCGACCAGACCACCCTCGTAGCTGACCCCCACCGATTTCGGGTTCGACGGATCGATCAAGGCGTCAGCAGCACTCTCGACGCTGACCCGAACCCCGGGCGGGTACTTCACACCGTCGGCCAGACGCAGGCGCGCGCCGGCGGGCTTCAAGCGGCCGGTCTCCAGGTCGTGCTTGAGATGGTAGATGGAGCGGCGAATCTCGGCGTTGGCGGTGATCGACTCAAGCTTGTACTGCAGCGCGTCGGAGATGCCGTCTGCCGCGGGCACGAACTCGACCGCCATCTGCACGACGCCGGCAAACACCTGCGCGACCTTCAACGCGCCAATTCTGGTGAACCCGTGCTTCATGGTCTCGCCGAGCACCTCAATCGAGTTCCAGCCAGTGTCGCCGGCCTGGTAGAACCACGACGCGACGTCGCCCGCCCCTGGCACCTGGCCGATTCCGGTATTCAAGCTGTTCATGTAGAACTTGAGTTCGGTGACACCGAAGTCGCGATTCATGGCGGCGTCGATGTTGCGATTGAGCTCGGCATAGGTGATCGGCTGCGCGGAGCCCCCGCCAGCCTGGGGGCCTGCCGCCAGACTGGCCGCGAGCACGCCGCTCACCAGCAGTCCCGCGCCGCGACCGGCGGCGCCATTGTGGACGTGAGCGCTCGCAGGCTGTGGGCTTGCGGGATGGCGCGGCTGCGGCTCCCATCTTGCCTGCCGGTCGGCACGCTCGGCGAGCTCGTTGTTGAGCAGTTCGTCGGGCACGACGCCGATGACGATCCAGGGCTTGCCTGCGCCAGAGCGGCGCAGCACGCCGAGGACACCATTGTCCCAATGCGAGATCCCCGAGTTGTGACTGACACGGAAGCTGACTTCGGCGCGCACCGTGGCCAGGCTGCCGTCGGTCGACAACATCGTGGCGCGCACGCGCATCCGGAACTCGTCGATGCGCAGGCTCGCGGCGGCCGCTTTCAGCCGCGCCCGCTGCAAGCGCGCAGCCTCTGCTCCGACCGCGTCCAGATCCCACTCGCGCTCGAGCGCGGCCAGGTCGCCTCGTGCCTGAGCCGTAAGCACCCGCGTGAGCACCTCGGCCGGCTCGCCGCCGGCGGCTTCGGCAGCAGCGGGCACCATTGCAGCAGCTTGCCCGGCGGGTGCGGGCACGGGTACAGCAGGCGCAGCCACCGGCGATGTCACGGGCGCAGCGGAGCCCACAGTGGTGGCCGCTGTTGCCGACTGCCCGAGATGCGCGCGCGCGTCCTCCAAGTCACGCGCGGCGGCTGCGTGTCCCGGGTCGGCGACCAGCACCTCGGCGTAGGCATCCGCCGCCCGCCGCCAGTCCCGCAGACGCTCGTAAGCCGTTGCCCGTGCGTACAAATAACGTGCGCTGCCCGGGGCGAGCCGGATCGCGCGGTCGTAATCAGCCAGGGCCTTGCGATCTTTGCCGTCCGCTGCCCACCAGTAGCCGCGCCGGTAAAGCGCCTCTGCGTTGTTCGGGTCCAGCCGCAGGGCGGCTTCGTAGTCGGCGAGCGCCGGGTCCCACTGTTTCAGTTCTACACGCACAATGCCACGCAGCAGGTAGGCGGAAGCGTTGTTGGGGTCGGCAGTGATAGCCCCATCCAGCAGCGGCAGAGCCTCCTTGAACTGCTCGGCCTTGATGAGCACAAGCGCGCGCTGGAGCTCGCCCCCTGCCGCTCGAACTGGCGCTGCTGCAAGAAACAGGGCAAGCGCCGCCAACGCCATGGCGGACAGCAGGATCGAGCGCAATTGGTTGGGAAGTCGGCTGTCCATCAGACCCTCCATCGGTCACGCTGGGTGTCTGCACTGGACCCAGCGCTGCTGGGCGACACATGCTTGATAGCGGCTTGGTGTGAGCTCCCTCACAGACCCCAGAGTGCCCTGACCTCTGACCCCGGTGCTTGATCGCAGTCAACGAGTCTCTGGCCCTACTCAAACCGTGTTTCGGGATCGCCGAGTTGCACTCGACGCCGTTGATGTTGGGCCCGGCCACCAAAAGCTGCCGATTGCAACTCGGCGACCCAGTCAGGACCTCGCGCATCCATGTTGTCGGCCAATCCCGGCCATTTTCCAGCTGCCCAGGCTCACCAGGAACGTCGGCAAGGTAAGATCGCCGCTTCCATCCCGCGCTGGCCGAGAGTAAGCCCTTGCAACTGCTCGCCGAACTCAAGCGCCGCAACGTCTTCCGCATGGCCGGGCTGTATCTGGTGGGCGCCTGGCTGATCATCCAGATCGCCGAGACGCTGCTGCCGATCTTCCACACCCCCGACTGGGTGCTGCAGGCGCTGGTGGTGTTCCTGGCCATCGGCTTCATTCCGGCACTGGTGTTCAGCTGGATCTTCGAGCTGACTCCCGAGGGCATCAGGCGCGATGCCGAGCTGGCGCCGGGGCAGTCGATGGCGCCGCAGACAGGACGGCGCATGGACCTGCTGATCGCTGTCGGACTGCTGGCCGTGGTGGCACTGATGGCGGCCGATCGCTACTGGCCCGGAACCAGAACCGAAGCGCCGCCAGCCTCACTCGAAACCGCAGCGGCCGCGCAGTCGCTGCGGGTGGCGCCGGTTGACGCAGTGGCGGACGGCAACGACAGCCGTTCCATTGCGGTGCTGCCCTTCGTCAACATGAGCTCCGATCCCGACAACGAATACTTCGCTGACGGCATCTCCGAAGAACTGCTGAACATTCTCGCCGGCATCGACGGCCTCAAGGTCGCCTCACGCACTTCCGCCTTCTCCTTCAAGGGCAAGGACACGCCCATTCCGGAGATTGCCCGGCTATTGGGAGTGCATCATGTGCTGGAGGGTTCGGTACGCAAGCAGGGCAATCAGGTGCGTATCACCGCGCAGTTGATTGAAGCCGGCAGCGACGCCCACCTGTGGACGCAGACCTATCAGCGCGATCTGGACGACATTTTCCTGGTACAGGAAGAAATCGCTGGCGCCATCACCACCGCGCTGAAGGACATCCTCGGCGCCCGCGAGGTCAAGGTGGATGCCCCCACGCGGAACATGGAGGCCTACCAGCGCTACCTGCACGGGCGCTCGCGCTTCTATCAGCGTTCGGAACTGGATCCGGCCATTGAGGATCTGCGCTTTGCGGTCGAGCGCGACCCGGATTTCGCCGAAGCCTGGGCCTATCTGGCGGCTGCCTACTGGTTGATCGGCAACACCAACTATGCCACCGAGCTGCGTCGATCGGAGATCGCGCCGCTGGCCGGTCCGGCCGTCGACCGGGCCATGGCACTGAAGTCGGACATGCCGATCGCAGTCGCCCTCAAGGGCCGGCTGACCATCGACTCCGACACGCCGGGCCGGGTGGCCGAAGGCATCCGCCTGATGGAACGCTCGGCAGCGCTGCCCACACCAGACACCACGCCAAAGCTGTGGTTGGCCCTGATCTGGCTGGAGTTGGGCTACCTTGATCGGGCGCTGCCATTGCTGGAGAGCGCGTTGCAGCTCGAACCCATGGTGGGCATCAACAGCGGCGTGCTCGGACTGGCGCTGGCCATCGAAGGGCGCCGGACCGAGGGCGCCGAACTGGTGCTGCGGGCCGTCGAACTGAATGGTCTGGCCGTATGGGGAAATTTCCTGGCCGCCGATAGGCTGTACGCCGGCGACCGCGCCGCCGCCGCCGAGCTGGTCGCGGCGATGCTGCCGCTGTTCGGCGATCGATTCGCTTCCGAGCGCGCACAGTCTGCCGGCCTGCTGATGGCCCTGCAGAATCCAGCGCGTGAGCAGGACTATCTGCAGTCGGCGCTGGATGCGCCAGCCGAAATCTACGGACTCGGCTCATCATTGTTGCTGGAGTCGGTGATGTTCGACGGCGGCGATCGTGCCTTCAAGCTGGTCGAGTCCGGTCAGACCAGCGCCTGGGTCATCATCAATACCGCCTGGTTGCCCGCCATGCGCTGGCTGCGGGAAGACCCGCGCTATTTTCGACTGATGCAGTCCCGAGGACGGGTGGAATACTGGGACAGCCATGGCTATCCGCGCGGCTGTGCGCCCATCGATGCTGCGGAAGGTCGGCATCTGTCCTGTCCGGAGCGCTCATGAACATGTCGTTCCTCGCCGAACTCAAGCGCCGTAATGTCATACGCATGGCCTCCGAGGTGTCGGCCAGCGCGTCGGTCGCGTCGCAGACAGCGGAACGCATATATCGGCTGACCGAGGAGCTGGCGCCGTGATCCTTCGCCACTTCGCCCACAATCTGCGCGAACAGAACTGGACCGCGATCAGCATCGAGTTTGTGCTGCTGGTCGTCGGCGTGTTTCTCGGTATCCAGGTGGCCAACTGGAACGAGTCGAGAAACGACGCACAACGGGCACAGGAGAACCTCGAGCGCATCGCCAGCGACCTGGAAAGCGATCGCGGATCGCTTCAGCGGCGCGTCGTGTTCTGGCGGGAGGTCGCCGATCACGGGCGCGTCGCCATTCGTTATGCCGAAACCGGCGAGAAACGCGAAGGCTCGGCATGGCAGACCCTGCTGTCGTTCTATCAGGCCAGCCAGTTGTTTCCCTACGTGCCGATGGACACCACTTACCGGGAACTGGTCAGTGCCGGCGAGCTCGGCTTGTTTCGCAGTGCGGACCTGCGCACCGCGCTGGCCGATTACTATGTCAGAGGCGCTGGTCCCGCCGCGAATTTCCTGTTTCGGACCGAGCCCGAATACCGCAAGCTGGTACGCGGACTCACGCCGAGGGTGGCCTCGGACTGGATCTGGCAAAGCTGCCACCAGACGCCCGGTGCAGACGAACAAGTGCTGATCGCATGCGAATCGCCGATGCCGGAGTCCGCGGCTCAAGTGGTGCTGGACAGCTACCTCGCGGACCCCAGGCTGCTGTCCGAGCTGCGATTCTGGATCACCAACCTGGAGGTGATGACCGTGCTGATCAGCCACCATCAGGTGTCCGCCGAACAGCTCGCCCGGCGTATCGGCGAGGAGCTCGGCCGATGAGCCTTCTGGCCGAACTCAAGCGTCGCAACGTCTTCCGCATGGCCGGGCTGTATCTGGTCGGTGCCTGGCTGATCATCCAGATCGCCGAGACCCTGCTGCCGATCTTCCACACCCCCGATTGGGTGCTGCAGGCGCTGGTGGTGTTGCTGGCCATCGGCTTCATTCCCGCTCTGGTGTTCAGCTGGGTGTTCGAACTGACTCCCGAGGGGCTCAAGCGCGATGCCGAGGTGACGCCAGCGCAATCCATCGCCAGCCAGACCGGACAGCGCATGGACCGGCTGATCTTCGCCGGTTTGCTGGCATTGATCGCGGTGATTGCGGCGGATCGGTATTGGCCGAGGGAGCGGCCAGGGGCTGGGTCCGAGTCCGTCGCTCAGCCGGCATCGGCTACCACCGCAACGGTTGCTGATGCACCGCCGCCTGCCGGTACGGAGACCAAGACCGACCCGAATTCGATCGCCGTGCTGCCCTTCGTCAACATGAGCGCCGATGCCGACAACGAGTACTTCTCCGACGGCATCTCGGAAGAGCTGCTCAATGTGCTGGTGCGCGTCGAGGGACTGAGCGTGGCTTCGCGCACCTCCTCCTTCGCCTACAAGGGACGTGAGTTGAGCGCCACGGCGATCGGCGCGGAGCTGAAGGTAAGGCATGTGCTGGAAGGCAGCGTGCGCAAGTCCGGCAACCGGGTGCGCATCACCGCGCAGTTGATCGATACCGCGAGCGACCGTCATCTGTGGTCGGAAACCTTTGACCGCGAGCTGACTGACATCTTTGCCATCCAGGACGAGATCGCCAAGGCCATCGTCGGCGCCTTGCGCGGCACACTGGGCGTCGGCGATGCGCAGCCGGTGGTGCAGGTGCGCGCCGACACCGCCAATCTGGATGCCTACCAGCTCTATCTCAAGGGCCGCGAGCTGTTCATCGCCCGCACCCGACTGGACGAATCGGTGCGCCTGTTCGAACGTGCGGTGGCGCTGGACCCGAACTTTGCCCGCGGCTGGGAAGGCCTGGCCGCGGTCAGCGCGGTGATCGTGGACTGGTCCAACAGCTACCCGGGCCTGGACCAGCCTGCGCTGCTGACCCGGTCCACGCAGGCGGCCGAGCGTGCGCTGGCCCTCGACCCCACGCTGTCGATGCCGTGGGCCGCGCGCTCACTGGTGATCGCCAATGCGATGCCCATCGATTTTGCCAACGCACTCAAGCTGCTGGACCGCGCCATCGAAGCCGATCCCCGCAATGCCACGGCCTTTCTCTGGCGCGGTATAGACTGGGTCACTCTGGGTTTTCTCGAGCGCGCCGTCGCTGATTTCGACGCCTGCCTGGCCATCGATCCGGCCTACGAGAACTGCCTGCGCTGGAAGGCCGTTGGCCTTCTCTACCAGGGCGACACCGATGCCGGACTGCGCCTGTACGAACAAGGCATGGCCCGGGGTTTCAGCCGCAACCGCGGCAACAGTTTCGTGGAAGCCCTGATTCGTCGCGGCGATACCTTCGCTGCACGTCTGCTGATGCGTGAACAGGACTGGCCGGTCGAGATCCAGCAGGCCGTGGTCGCGCTGATCACCACGGGCAAAGCGCCGCCTGATACCCGCGCGCTGATCAAGCGCCATCCGGTCAACCCCCGGGGACCATTCTGGTGGGGCCTGATACTGCGTGACTACCCGGTGGCGGCAGAGACCGAGTACTTGACCTCCACCACCATCGAGCACTGGGACCCGGTATACGAAGGCCTGCGCGCGTCACCGGCCTTCAAGCGCATTCTGGAACGCATGGGGGTACCGGCCTACTGGCGCGCACAGGGCTATCCGCCGCAGTGCCGGGCCGTGGGCGCAGACGATTTCGAGTGCGACGAGGGTGCCGCAGCGAGCAAACCGCCACCGTAGGCCGCGGGTGCGGCGCAGCAGCTCCCCGGCGTCTTTGGAGTGCGGCGGCCTGACGCCGCTGTGCTCCTGGCTCTGAAACCCGCATTCTTGCGATCACCGACACTCAGAGCGAGGGGCAAAGCGCGGTCAGGCCCGCGCACTCCAAGGTGCATCGTCGCCGCTCCAAATCCTCAAGCGCCGCGAGGGCGCCGCGCCTGCGGCGCCGCTCTGCTACGTGCTGGCCCGAAGCAACAACGGCCGCACAGGCGCGCATCCCTCCTCACCCCGTGCCCCGGGATCGCCGAGTTGATCACGCAGGTGGCCGACACGATCTTGCCGATGTTCGGCGCGCCCGATTGGGTCGCGCGCACGATTGTTATTTTGCTGGCGATCGGCTTTATCCCCGCGCTGGTCATTTCCTGGGTGTTTGAGCTGACGCCTGAGGGCTTGAAACGCGACAGCGAAGCTGCGCGCGGCCGATGGCTTTCATCTGTGGTCGCAGACCTACGATCGCGATGTCGCCGGCATGATCGAGATTCAGGAGGACCTTGCACTGCAGATCGCGACGGCCCTGTTTGAGGACACGCTGGCGCAAGCCTGGGCCTACGCATTCGAGCGCCAGGAAATGGCTGCTGCATACATCAACCACGCCCATCAAGGCCGCGATAAAGCCAAGGCAGCCGATCAGGCAAGCACGGAACATGAGCGAGGCGCCGAACCCGTCCTCGCCTGCGCGGCCGGGCCCGCTTGCCGCGCTCAAGCGCCGGACTGTTATCCGCATGGCTGAACACCAAAACCCCGTGCTACACTGATCCTGTGTCAACAGGAGCCCATGTATGGCCAATCTAACCTTGAGTTTGGATGACTCGCTGCTACAGCAAGCGCGCGAAGCGGCCTTGCGAGACCACACCTCGGTGAATGCCTTGGTGCGTGATTATCTATCGCGCTACGTGGATGCCAAGCGCCGCCGTTTTGAGGCGCTGGATGCTCTGGATGCCGTTGCCGCGCGCAGCAAATCGGGTAGCGAACAAAACTGGTCGCGCGATGAGCTAAACGAACGCTGATGCGCGTATTCATTGATACCAACCTTTGGGTGTATCGGCTGGATCAACGCGAACCAGAAAAATCTCGCCGAATCGGCGATTGGCTGCGCGAGGTAGCCAGCGAGCACGATATTGTGCTGAGTACGCAGGTTCTGATTGAACTGCGCTCGGTACTTGCTCGCAAACTCAAACCACCGATGCCACAAGAAGACACGCGCGCAGCCTTGAACGCATTGGCCCAATTTGAAGTACTGTCCAGCGATACCGCACTGGTGCTGGATGCACATGAATTGGCGCACCGCGAACAACTGTCGTGGTTTGATGCGCTGATCGTTGAAGCGGCGTTGCGAGCCGGGTGCGAGCGATTATTCAGTGAAGATCTGAGCCACGGCCGTCAGTTTGGCAACTTGACCGTGTGCAATCCATTTTTGCCCGCTGCAGGTTGATGGCATGAAGCTGCTCGCCGAACTCAAGCGCCGCAACGTCTTCCGCATGGCCGGGCTGTATCTGGTCGGCGCCTGGCTGATCATCCAGATTGCGGAAACCCTGCTGCCGGCATTCGATGTGCCCGGTTGGGTGTTGCGCGCGGTCATCATCCTGCTGGCGATCGGTTTCATTCCCGCGCTGATCTTCAGCTGGGTCTTCGAGCTGACGCCGGAAGGCGTCAAACGCGATGTCGAGGTGGATCATTCCAGCGGCGCGGCAGTGCACAGCGCACGCAAGCTGGATATCGCCATCATTGTGTTGCTGCTCGGCATCGGTGTGCTGATGCTGTGGCGACCCGTACCGGAAACTGCACCGCCATTGTCTGTTGAAGACAGCGGCAAGCCAGACGTCGTGCCTGAGTCTGCAGAAATGTCAGCCAAGGCTTCTGTCGCGGTGCTGCCCTTTCTCAACATGAGCCCGGATGCCGACAACGAATATTTCGCCGACGGCATCGCCGAGGAACTGCTCAATGTGCTGTCACGCATCGACGGCCTGAAGGTGGCCTCGCGCACCTCCTCGTTTACCTTCAAGGGCAAGGACACGCCGATCCCGGAAATCGCCCGGCTGCTGGGCGTGCGCCATGTGCTCGAAGGCTCGGTGCGCAAGCAAGGCCAGCGCGTGCGCATCACTGCGCAGCTGATCAACGCCGGCAGCGACGGCCATCTGTGGTCGCAGACCTACGACCGCGAGCTCACCGACATCTTCGAGATCCAGCAGGAGATCGCCGAGTCGATCGCCGCCGAGCTGGGTGGCCTGCTGGGCACCAAACGCCTGTCCGTCGCTGCGCCGACGGCTGATCTCGGCGCCTATGAGCGCTTTCTGAGGGGTCGGGCGCGCTTTCATCGGCGCGCTGAATTGCCTGAAGCCCTGGCCGATCTCGAGTATGCGGCGACGCAGGATCCGGACTTCGCCGAGGCCTGGATCTACCTCGCTGCCGTCAACTTCGTGGCCTCCAGCTACGCGCCTGAGTTGCCAGCGTCACAGACCCGGGCAGATGCCAGGACGGCGATTGCGCGTGCCGCTGCTTTGAGTCCGGATCATCCGATGGTGCTGGCCATCCAGGGGCAGCTGCACACCAAGGATGCCGATCAGGTGCAGGCCATTGAACTGCTCGAGCGCGCGGCTGCCCTCAGCACGAACGATTCAACGCCGGTACTGTGGCTGGGTCAGAAGCTGTTTGAGGCGGGGTATGTTGACGAGGCGATCGGCGTCCTGGAGCGTGCCGTGCTGATGGACCCGCTGGTCGGCATCAACAACGGCGTGCTGGCTCAGGCCTATTTCTCAGCGGGTCGCAGCGCGCAGGGCGAGGTCAGCGCGCGTGCCGGCGCGGCCAACGGCTGGAATCAAGGCTTTTGGGTGCAGCTGGTCGAGCTGGGTGCCAGCGGGCTGCACCAGCAGGCGGCGGAACTGGCGCGCTCGCAGCTGCTGTCACAACCTGCCTCGCCAGACCTCACCGAGGCGCAGCGATCCGCGTGGCTGGTTGCGCTGGCTGACCCCGCAAAATCCGCTGACTATCTGGCGCTGCGGAATGTGCAAGGGCCAGCTGAAGATTTGATTCCCCTGGGCATGGGCGAGCGCGTGTTCGATTGGTTTTTCCAAGCGCGCGCGAGCACGCTTGAGGTAGCCCTTGCCGGGTGGATGCTGCGCGCGATGTGGCTGCCGTCGACCCGCCACCTGCGCGAAGACCCGCGGTTCTGGACCGTGGCCGGGATGTACGGACTGATCGAGCTTTGGGAACAGCGCGGCTATCCGCCCGGCTGTCGGCGGGTCAACGCGCCTGACGGTGATCACCTGGATTGTGGTGGTGGCAAACCATGATCGAGCGACGCGAAGTCGCAGCCGCGAAGCGACCGAACTTCACCGACGAATTCAAGCGCCGCTCTGACTGGTGCTGACCTCGGATCAACAGCGGCCGCGCAGGCGCGCGGACTCACAAATGGCACCGGCAAGGTAAGATCGCGCCAATCGCCCTGCGCTGATCGAGAATCCACCCCTTGAGCCTGCTCGCCGAACTCAAGCGCCGCAACGTCTTCCGCATGGCCGGGCTGTATCTGGTGGGAGCCTGGCTGGTCGTGCAGATCGCCGAGACGCTGCTGCCGATCTTCCACACGCCAGACTGGGTGCTGCAGGCGCTGGTGGTGTTGCTGGCCATTGGCTTCCTCCCGGCGCTGGTGTTCAGCTGGGTGTTCGAGCTGACCCCGGATGGCCTCAAGCGCGATTCGGACGTTGACCCCACGCGATCGGTTGCGCCGCAGACTGCCCAGCGTATGGATCGCCTGATTCTGGTCGGTCTGGTGGCTGCAATTGCCGTGGTCGCCGCGGATCGCTACTGGCCGCGCGAGAACGCAGCTGGGCCGCCAACGGCAACCACGGCACCGCCGACAGAACAGACCGATCAGACAACAACGGCAGCCATGGCGACGGCAGCGGATCCGGCCAAACCGGCCGTGGCCGCGACATCCGGCACCCAGCTGGTAGCCGTGCTGCCCTTCCGCAATCGCAGCGCGCGCGCTGAAGACGCCTATTTTGCCGAAGGCGTGCACGACGATCTGCTCACCCAGTTGTCGAAACTGGGCGCGCTGAAGGTGATCTCGCGCACCTCGATGATGCATTACGCCGATACCACCAAGACCATTCCGCAAATCGCCGCGGAACTGGGCGCGGCGGTGGTACTGGAAGGCGCCATACAGCGCGCTGGTGACAATGTGCGGGTCAACGTGCAGCTGATCGATGGCGTCAGCGATGTTCATCTGTGGGCCGAGAACTACGATCGCAAGCTCACCACCGAGACCATCTTCGCCATCCAGGCCGATATTGCCCATGCGGTGGCCAGTGCGCTGCAGGTGGTCCTGAGTCCGGAAGAATCCAGCGCCTTGCGGGCGGGCTCCACGCAAAACCTGCAAGCCTACGAGGCCTTTTTGCGCGGCAAACTGTTGTCAGGCGCCTCGGCGCTGTCTGCGGAACGCTCAAGACAGGCGATCGCCGAGTTCGATCGCGCCATTGCGCTTGATCCCGACTTCGCCGAGGCCTATGCCCGCAAGGCGCAGGTGCAACTGGTGACCTTCTGGCTGGCGATCGGGCCGCGTTCCTTGCGCGAGGATGCGCATGAGAGCGTGATTGCAGCGCAACGGCTGGCACCAGACTCGATCGACACACTGCTGGCGCAGGCCATCGAGTTCTATTACGCCAAGCTCGACTACGCGGCAGCCGAGGGCACACTGCAGCAAATACTGGCTCGCGTGCCCGAACATGCCGAGGCCTGGGAATATCGCGCCTACGTGGCCCGCCGCGACGGTCGCTTCGATGACTCCACAACGGCCTTTGAACGTTCCCTGGCCATTGATCCGCAGGCGCTGGATGTCATCAATTCGCTGATCGAGAATTCCCTGTTGGCACGCGGAGATGTTCAAGCTGCCAAAGCCTGGCTGCAGCGGGCCAGAGATCTGGGCGATGTCAGCCGGATTCGGGAAATCTGGATCCACCGCTGGAGCGGCGACACCGACGGTGCCTGGGCGACCATCGATGGGCCCCTGGCCAATTTCGTGACCGCGCCAGCCGAAGTGGCCATGGAAAGTCGCGATCCGGAACGCATCGCCTACGCGCTGTCACCGGCATTGTGGCCCGAGGACCAGCGCAGCCCGGGCGATTTTCCGGAGACTTACGCGCTGACGAAGGCCGAGTCCCTGCTGGTGATGGGGCAACAGGCTGAAGCGGATCAGCTGCTCGCCGAAATCCAGGCACGCATGGCAGAGCGCAGCGACCCCTATCCTTCGCGCTGGCTGGGCAATGCCTACTATCAGCCTTGCGACCTGCCGGGGCTGATGGGCGATCTCGAAGGCGTGCGCGCCGCCGAGGCCGACTACCTGCGCAACGCGCCACGCGATGTCTGGGGCTCGCGCGGCGTCAAGCGTTCGCTGGCCGTCGCCTTCGCCCGCGCCGGCGATCCCGCGCGCGCGCTCGACTATCTGGAAGAGATTGCTGCCGTTTTCGGACCGCATGCCTGGATCTGGTTCTCGGTCGCACCGGGGCTGGACTCGATCCGTGAGCAGCCGCGCTATCTGGCGCTGGAGGCGCGTTATCGGCAGTGGGCTGCGGGAAAAGGTCAGTGAGTGGCTTTCGGTCCGCGATCAAGCACAGCCACGGGATCCCCATGGCCGGCGCCTGATCGATACAGCAGAGGGAGTAGCCCAGGTAAGCGAGCGCACCTGGCGCTTTCCAGCACACCGTCCCGGGTGCGACTGCGGCTTGCCCGGGCTACCCACCTGTCGCCGCTTGGGTGACGCCGATTTCGTGCGCGGCATCCACACCGAGGGGCCGCAGTGAGTGTCCTTCGCGAGCGCACGCGGGTGTCGCCCGGTTGACTCTGATCGGGCGTCCCATCGGCGCGCCTCTCTGCGTGTCCAGAGCATGCCCGGCGCAGGCGACTTCGCGCGAGCGACCGGGAAACGCGAGGACAGCGGATGAACAATGGCTGGTTGGGCCTGGCGGTGCTGATCTTGACGCCGGCGCTGCTGGTGCTGGCTCTGCCGCGGGCGCGGCTGTGGCTGGGCATGGTGTTGTGGTTGCTGTCGCCGGTGGCGGTGCTGCTGATCATGATTCTGTGGGAGTTGCTGACGCGTCCGGCGCAGCCGAACACCCTGGAACTGGCGTTCACCGGCTTCATGTACATCGCCGTTTTCGGGGGCTTGCCGTGGCTGATCCTGTCGGGATCTGGATTTGCGCTTGGCTGGTATGTGCGAGGCCTGCTGCGCAAGGAAGCGGGGCCTCTGGTTCCATCCGGTGCCGCTGCCAGCGCGGTGCCGGCAGTGATGGTGCGGAGCGCTCCCGATCCCCAGGCGCCAGTGACGACGCAACTGTCGCCCTGCGGTTCGATCCGGGTGGAAACGCTCGCCTGCGAATGGGCCAACACCCACTGGGTGGATTCGCCGCGCGTGATCGATACCCGAACGGGTCGGTGCCTGCTCGATCTGATGGGCAGCGACTGGGATGTGAAGGTTGAGTTCCCGGATCACCATCAGCTTCTGCTGCTGATGCGTCGTTACCGGCAGCCCGGCCACATGGCGGTGACGCTGGACCTGGATCTGGACCGTTTTCTGATCGATCTGGCGTCGGGGGCGCAGCGCACGGGCCCCCTCAAGGCGCTGGACACGGCAATCGCCGAAGCCTGGCGTGCCGTGAGCGCAGAGAGCGCTGCCAGCAGCGCGGCTGTGTCAGCCGCGGCAAGACCGGCGCGATTTGCGGCATGGCGCTCGGCGCTGGTCATCCTGATCGCAGCGCTATTGGCGATTGCCGGCCTGAGCTACTGGACCGTGACGCACACACCCAAGCCCGGTACCCAGCTGACACCCTTGCCTTCGGGCAAGCCCTTCTGAGCCGTTCCGATGTCGTCCTGGCGGGAGTACGGGGCCAAACAGCCGCCCCGATGCGCGCGTCCAGCCTTGGAAGCCTCGGGGTGGGAATTCTCTCGACTACTTGATCTGCGACTTGAAGTAGCTGAAGGAATGCACGAAGGCATCGCGCACCTTTTCCATCTCGGCCACCATGGCATCCCAGGTATCGCTGCCGGCAGCCGTCATGTCGTCGAGTTTGGCCATGGCCGCCTTCGACTGATCCTGGATCTTGCTGATCTGCTCGTCGTATTTCACGCGGGCCTCGTCACTGGCTTCCCTGGCCTTGACTTCCAGCTCGGTCATGCTCTGGTTGAGCTTGTCGATTTGCGCTTTCATCTTCTCGACGTATTGGTCGCGACTGGTCATGGGCTTTGTTCCTGCGGTGGCTAGGCCTTGCATCCTCGCCGACCGCACAGTTGGGGTCTGTACGTTGACGTACAGTGCCGGGCGTCTGGATCGGTGCGCTGACGCACCGACCTGGCCGGCGCCCAGGGTGTGTGATCGGGATCCACCCACCACCCCATGGAATCACCATGAACCTCAACATCAGCATTGCCCCATTGCTGGCACTGGTCGCTGGCATCCTGATCCTGGTGCAGCCGCGCCTGCTGAACTACATCGTCGCGATCTACCTGATCGTGATCGGCCTGCTGGGCTTGTTCGGTGGCTCGCTGAACATGCATTGACGGCGGCAAGACAACGGGCCTCTGGATATTTCGGAGGCATTTGTTGATGCGTCATTGCGAGGAACGAAGTGACGAAGCAATCCATTGCTCTTGAAACGGCAAGTCTGGATTGCTTTGCTGCGCTTTCCATGAACAGATATCGTAAGTGATTGATTTTGAAAACTAACGGCGATTACGGAGTCTCTGAACAAGTCGTCATTCCCGCGAAAGCGGGAATCCAGGGGAATCGGACTGGATTCCCGCTTTCGCGGGAATGACGGTGGAGGTTCATGTCTTATGGGCATTTCACCGGGGAAAAAGATGCCTCGCAATGGTGCGGGACTTAGGCCGCAGCGCGGCACCCTCGGCCTAAGTCCTGTCTCTTGCTTTGCGACTAGCGCAAGGCGCGACGACGAGGAATGGTGATTCCATTGCGAGGAGGAGCAACGCAGCGATCTGGACCTAGGTCAAAGCGGCTGCCGGTTCATCTGTGACTGGTGCGTGCCTCGGAATCCCCTTTTATCACTAGAAGATTGGGAGCATCTGCTCGCGCAGGTGTGAGAAATGCGGGCTAGCGCTGATCTGCCGGGTAAACCCGACCACCCTGTACCACCACCCGCGAACCCGGGCGCATGTGGTTGGAACTGCCCTGGTCGAAGCTGTAGACGCGACCGTTGTCCATGCGCACGCTGATGCGGTAGATGGTCTTGCGATGCTTGTCGCGCGACACCTGGTTGCCGACCACACCACCGGCGACCGCGCCGGCGACCGTGGCGGCCTTGCGGCCATCACCCTTGCCGACCTGGTTGCCGAGCGCGCCGCCGATCAGGGCACCAACGACGATGGCGCCCGTGTTGCTTCGGCGTGATCCGCTGCTGATTCTGGAGATGTCGCGCACGGTGCCACATTCCTGGCAGATCTCGCGGCGACCATCACGGTCATGGCGCTCCTGTGGATGTCGATGGCCGGCATCCGCAGGGCTGACGAAAGCAACTGCCGAAAGCGCCAGCAGCGCCGCGACGGTGAATGTCGAGAGTTGAGTTCTCATGGTTGTTCCTAGTTTCGTGGACTGGCGCCCAGCTTGCAGCCTCGCATCGACTGAATCTGTGCGCCAGCGCACCCAGGCGAAAGCGTGCTGGCGCACAGACCATTCAGCGTCAGGGTGTCAGCGTCGGGATTCAGACCCCAGCGTGGAATCTCCGTGCCTCACCGGGCCAGTACCTCCCAACGACAGCAAGCATTGATGAAGGCCGGCGCGCTGCAGCAGGCCATTCTGACCAGTCCCAGCTTTTCGATCATCGCCACCGACGAGCGCGGCATCATCCAGCTGTTCAATGTCGGTGCCGAACGCATGCTCGGCTATCGCGCCAATGAGGTGGTCAATCGGTGCACGCCCAGTGATCTGCACGACCCGGCCGAGGTTCGGGCGCGAGCCGATGCGCTCAGCGAGGAGTTGGGCACGAGCATCCTGCCCGGCTTTCAGGCGCTGGCCTACAAGGCCTCGCGCGGCATCGAAGACATCTACGAGCTGACCTACATCTGCAAGGACCGGAGCCGTTTTCCGGCCATCGTATCGATCACGGCCTTGCGCGATGACAGCGGCGAACTGATCGGCTATCTGCTGATCGGCACCGACAATTCAGCCCGCAAGAGAGCAGAGTCACAACTCAAGCAGGCCATGGCCGCCGCCGAAGCCGCCAATCAGGCCAAGTCTGATTTTCTGTCAGGCATGAGCCATGAACTGCGCACGCCACTCAGCGCCATCCTTGGGTTTGCCCAGCTGATCGAGTCCGGTACGCCCGAACCCACGCCAGGACAGCGACGCAGTGTGGACCAGATCCTGCGAGCGGGTTGGTATCTGCTGGAGTTGATCAACGAGATTCTCGATCTGTCGCTGGTCGAGTCCGGCAAGCTGTCCTTGTCGATGGAGCCGGTCTCGCTGGCGGAGGTCATGCTGGAATGCCAGGCCATGATCGAAGCGCAGGCGCAGAAGCGCGGCGTCAGCGTCACCTTCGCGAACCTGGATGAGGATTTCTCGGTCATCGCCGATCGCACGCGCATCAAGCAGGTGCTGATCAATCTGCTGTCCAATGCCGTGAAATACAATCAGGCCCAGGGCTTTGTCGTGGTCTCCTGGGTCATGGGCGGCGAAGGTCGGGTGCGCATCAGTGTGCGCGACAGCGGCCCGGGGCTGTCCGCCAGGCAGCAGACGCAGCTGTTCCAGCCCTTCAATCGCCTGGGGCAGGAAGCCAGTGTCGAGGAGGGCACCGGCATCGGTCTGGTGATGACCAAACGCCTGGTGGAACTGATGGGCGGCCGCATCGGCGTCGACTCCGTCGAAGCTGCCGGCAGCACCTTCTGGGTGGAGCTGGACGTCTCCGAGGGGGTTCAGCCCTGCGCCGCGCCAGCGGATGGTCCGCTGCTGGTGCGTCCTTCCGGCGAAGGGCGCATCAACACCCTGCTGTATGTGGAAGACAATCCGGCCAATCTGATGCTGGTCGAAGACCTGATCGAGCGCCGCCCCGACATTTGTCTGCTGACTGCGCGCGATGGCACCCGCGGCATCGAACTGGCGCGCGGTGCCCACCCCGATGTCATCCTGATGGACATCAATCTGCCCGGCATCAGCGGCATCAGGGCGCTGCAGATGCTGATCGAGGACCCGCTGACCACGCACATCCCGGTGATCGCCCTCAGCGCCAGTGCCATGCCCAGCGACATCCGGCGCGGCCTCGCTGCCGGATTCTTCCGCTATCTCACCAAGCCGATCAAGGTCACTGAATTCATGGAAACGCTGGATCTGGCATTGCTGCAGGCCAAGAAACTCTCGCCCCATGTCGCTGGCGCAGCGCAATGAAGATCATCGAAGCGGCCGAGATCCTCGCTGCCCGAATCCTGATCGTTGATGATCAACCGGCCAATGTCGAACTGCTGGAACAGCTGCTGGCCGACAGCGGCTACAGTGAGGTGAGCTCCACTCTGGATCCATCGCAGGTCTGCCAGCTGCATCTGGCCCGGCATTTCGATCTGATACTGCTTGATCTGCAGATGCCCGAGATGGATGGCTTTGCGGTGATGGACGCGCTGAAGTCCGGCATGAACAATGACTATCTGCCGGTGATCGTGTTCACGGCGCAGCCCGGGCACAAGTTGCGGGCGTTACAGGCCGGTGCCAAGGACTTCATCGCCAAGCCTTTCGATCTGATCGAGGCCCGGACTCGGATACGCAACATGTTGGAGGTGCGCTTGTTGTACCGGAAGATCGAGCAGAACAATCGACATCTGGAACAGGTGGTAGCCGAACGTACCGCCGAGCTGCGCCAGAGCGAAGCCCGCTATCGCAGCCTGACCGAGCTGGCATCCGACTGGTACTGGGAGCAAGATGACGGCGGCAGGTTCACCCGGATCTACGGCCCGGCACTGGAGTTGCTGGGGCTGAATGCCGATCAGGAAGCCGCGACCGCGATGCCTGCATCAGAAGGCTGGGACGAGGCGCAACGTGATCTGCTGCGAGCGGCCATCGCGGCGCGCCAGCCCTTTCTGGATTTCGTCTTCAGCCGGGTGCGCCCGGATGGTACGCGCCAGCAGTATCGAGTCAGTGGTGAGCCGATGTTCAACGCCGATTGCAGATACGTGGGTTACCGCGGCATTGGCGTCGAGATCACCACCGGCGACCTGCAGACGGTAGCCCGATGAGCGTCGACCACAGCCCCAACCAGAACCATCTGCTGGCGGCCCTGCCGACCGCCGAGTTCGAGCGCCTCGCAGGAAGACTGGAACTGGTGTTTCTGCCGCTGGGCAAGATGCTCTACGAGCCCGGCAGTCAGATGCAGCACGCGTACTTCCCGACGACCTCGATCGTGTCCCTGCACTACGTGATGGCCACTGGTGCGTCGGCCGAGGCTGCTGGGGTGGGCAACGAGGGCATCGTCGGCATTTCCCTGTTCATGGGCGGCGACAGTACGCCCAGTTCTGCCGTGGTCCAGACCGCCGGCCATGCCTACCGCCTGGACGCGCGTTCGCTCAAGGAAGAGTTCAATCGCTACGATGTGCTGCAGCGGCTGTTGCTGCGCTATACCCAGGCGCTGATCACCCAGATCGCCCAGACCGCCGCCTGCAACCGCCACCATCTGGTGGAACAGCAGCTCAGCCGCTGGCTGTTGCTGACGCTGGACCGTTCGGCTTCGGCGGAGTTGGTGATGACCCAGGAGCTGCTCGGCAGCATGCTCGGCGTGCGCCGCGAGGGCATCACCGAAGCCGCCGGCCATCTTCAGGAACTGGGCTACATCCGCTACCGCCGCGGGCATATCACGGTGATCGATCGCGCCGGCCTGGAAACCCGCGCCTGCGAGTGCTACTTCGTGGTGCGCAAGGAACTGCACCGATTGCTGTCCGATGTGCAGTACCGTCAGGACACGCTGCCTAGTCCGGTGACCAGGGACAGCTGAATCTGGCCCGGAGCGAGCCGCGGCCGCCCGGCAGGCTTCCTCGCGGCCGCCGGCGCGATCTGCTGATCCGGCAAGCCCACGATCCGCGCGCGCCGGAGCCGCGCTACGCCCGGCTTGGCGTTGGCTTCTGTAGGTCCAGACTCGTCTGGACGCTTCTGCCCTTGGGAAGAGCGTCCAGACAAGTCTGGACCTACCAGTGCTCGCCCCCGTTCCACCCTGTCCCGTGCCCCGTTCCCCGCTACCAGCGTGTCCCAGCGCACCGACCAGGCGCGTCCATGCGCCTACGGTGTGATCTGCTCGCTGACTCGGCGAGATCCCCAGGCAGCCACCATGAACAACGACAGTAGCACCCGCATCGGCCGGATCCCGCGCGCCGGCGTCAACCAGTACACCTCGGTCTTCGCCCGCCATGGCCAGGGCGCGACCAGCCCGGCCGGGCCGTCATCGGTCGATCGCGTGGCTCACGAGCCGGAGAGCCGTATGCCGATCACGCTGGTGCCCGGCCTCGGTGGCCGCGCTGAACCACTGCGCGCTGCCGCCGGCGACGACGGGCTGATGAGTCAGCCGCCGCGCAAGAGCAGTCCCTGATCGTTGACTTCAACGCACACACCGGCTGCGGACCGACATCGAGTCGGGCTGCCGCCGTTCCACTCTTCCCCAAGCACACCATTGGAGCATCACCATGTATCAGAAACTTCGTACCCTGACTCTAGCCGCGGCAATCTCTGTCGTCCTGATCTCGTTCACCAGCCCGGTCTTTGCCGACGCTGCCCAGGACCTGACCAACGCCCGCCAGGAATCGCAGATCTCGACCAGCTACGCCCTCAGTCCCTATCTGCGGGCGATGGACCTCGGGGTGACCGTGGACAACGGCCACGCCACGCTGACCGGCAAGGTCGCAGAGGACGTCAACAAGGATCTGGCCCAGCAGATCGCGCTCGGCGTCAACGGCATCAAGGACGTGGATAACCAGATTGTGGTCCAGGCCGATTACGACCAGCCAGCGCGCAGCGCAGAGCGCAGTTTCGGCGATGTGGTCGACGACGCCAGCATCACCGCAGCGATCAAGAACAAGCTGCTGTGGAGCAAGCACGCCAGCGGCCTGACTACCGACGTCGACACCACCTGGGGTCGGGTCAAGCTCAAGGGCACGGCAGAAACCGTGGCGGCCAGGAACGCTGCCGGCAGCCTGGCCCGCAATACCCAAGGCGTGCGCTCGGTTGACAACCAGCTGGTCGTCGAGGCCAGCAACAAGCCGAACACCGACACCAGCGCCATGCAGGACGTCGCCGACGCCTGGATCACGATGAAGGTGAAATCGACCTTTGGCTACTCGACCAACGTCGACGGCTCGGACATCCAGGTCAGCACCGCCGGCGGTGTGGTCACCCTGCGCGGTACCGTGGACAGCGGCGCCGAGCAGGCACTGGCCATCGAACTGGCCGGCAATGTGCGCGGCGTCAAGAGTGTCGTGTCAGCTGAGCTCAAGCACTCCAGCTGATACGGCATGGCCAGGGCGGTTCTGCCAGCGGTCACTCGCAGGCGGTCCCTGGATTCAAGCCGCGGCGCGATCTCCGGATCGCGCCGTTGTGCTGTCTGGGTGCGCCATCGCACCGAGCTTTAGCCGCCATCCGCACACACTGCGGGCTCAATCGAGGAGCGTGCAATGTCTTTCGGAATCTATCTTGTGGGTGCCCTGATCCTGATCAGTGGCCTCATCTACGGTGCCGTACTCGCCGCCATACCGACACACTGGATCGTGGTCGGCGCCATCATCGCGGTGGGTGCATCCATCCTCGCCGCCGTCGGCGCCACCCGACAGAAAGACCCGCCCAGCTGAGACCGGCTTCACCGCAGGTCACCTGGTCTGCGTTGCGGGCAAGGACACGCTGACGTCTGCCAGCTTGTGCGGGGCTCGGTGCGCTGGCGGACAGATCGACGCCCGGGCTTCTGATATTGATCCCGGCTGACCAGCCGGCGCGGCGCAACTGCAGTCCGCCCGGCGCCTTGGAAAAATCAAACATGCACACCTGTTCCCGATCGGCGCGCCTGCTACTGGCCTGTGCTGCGTTGCTGCTCGGCGCTTGTGCCGCATTCCAGCGGCGCGAACCCCAGCTGCTGGAGCTGGCGCTGCCGCGGACCACCGTCGGGCCGCTGTTCGATCGGGTCGCCGACCTGCAAATGACGCCGGAACAATCCAGCTATCGATTGTTGCGATCTAACTCGGCCGAGCTGCTGATGCGCATGCGCACCACCGACGCCACGGTCAGCAGTCTGGACCTGATGTACTTCGCCTGGAGCGATGATGACAGCGGCCAGTTGCTGACCAGCGAGCTGCTGCGCGCGGCAGACCGCGGCGTGCGCGTGCGCCTGTTGGTCGACGATGCCTTCGTGCGTCATCTGGACGCCAGCATGGCGATCATTGACTCGCACCCGAATCTGGAAATCCGCAACTTCAATCCACTGCGCAGCCGTGACTCGGTGCCGGGCAATATCGCCGAAATGGTGTTCACCGGCATGCGCCCGAATCGGCGTATGCACAACAAGGCCTGGATTGCCGACGGTCAGGTCGCCCTGGTCGGCGGTCGCAATGTCGGCGATGCCTATTTCGATCTGGGCGAGGAATTCAATTTTCGCGATCTCGGTGTGCTGGTGATGGGCGCCGCGGTACCTGCGGCCAGCCTGGCCTTCGATGGCTACTGGAACTCGCCGATGGCAATTCCGATCGCCCGGATTCATCCGCAGCCACTGACGGGCTCCCTGGCCGAGGCGCAGGCCGAGCTTGAGCGCAAGCGTCAGGCAGTGCTGTCGGCGAGCCCGATGCGTGAGTGGATTGCCGATGGCCGGGTTGGCGAAAAGAAGCTGGTCGGGGTGGGTGATCCCATTGGCGCGGCGGTGGAGATCATCACCGATCCCCCGGACAAGGGCAGAATGCCGGCCCGACCGCTGGTCGGGGTTGCCGCAGCGGTCAGACGCATGGGCGACCAGGCCGAGCATGAGTTCGTGCTGGTCTCGCCCTACTTCGTGCCGGGCAAGGACGGTGCCCGCTGGCTGATGGACATGGCCGCGCGCGGCGTGGCGGTGAGCGTGTTGACCAATTCGCTGGACGCTACCGATGTGCCCATCGTCCATGGCGGCTACTCCCGCTACCGCAAGCGTCTGCTGCGGGCGGGCATCAGCATTCACGAACTGAAACCGACCAGCGCGGCGAGTCGTATCCGCCGACTCCTGGGCGGCTATTCACGATCCAGCCTGCATACCAAGGCAGTGGTGGTCGACGGCCGCCATGCGCTGATCGGATCCTACAATTTCGATCCGCGCTCGACCTCGATCAACACCGAAATGGCGGTACTGATCGACGACCCCGTCTTTGCCGCCAGCGTGCTGGCCGATTTCCAGCAGGCCATGGATCCGCTGCGCAGCTATCGATTGTCGCTGCGACGCAACCGCCTGATCTGGACCGATATCGACGCGGGCCATCAGCGCGTGCAGGACCGTGAACCCTCCGCCAGCGCCAGTCGCCGGTTGCAGGCCGCACTGGCAAGCCTGCTGCCGATCGAAAGTCAGCTCTGATGGGTGTGGCGCTTGGGTTGCGGCATCAGGCTGCAGCTCTGGTCGCTTGACGATGGGTCATGGCGAGCCACCTGCACCGTCCCGAAACTGCCCACGGGCCATGGACTCGTCAGCTGTGCGTAGCCTGGTGTGCCGCGCAGCGGCTCACCGGGGCTCTTTCGCGTCACCGCCCGGAGAGCGCTGCGCGCACTTCGGGCTACAAGAGCGAAGCGGCTTCGCCGAGGGACGCGCGCCTGCGCGGCCGCTCCTGATGTCTGGGGAGAGCAAAGCGGCGCCGCGGCGCGGCGCCCTCCACAGCTGCGGCACTTGCGCACCCCTCCGCCGGCGCCGAATGCGCGTTCCACAAGCGCCGGCATACGCCCCTCTACGAACCACAAGAAGCCCGGCACGAGGCCGGGCTTTGCTTGACGGCAAACCCACCCGACCTTGCTGGTCGGGTGGGTCGCTGACTTACTGCACGTTGAGTTCGGTACGGCGGTTGCGCGCACGGCCTTCAGCGGTGTCGTTGGTATCGATGGGCCTGGACTCACCATAACCATTGACCGCCGAGATCTTGGCGCCGCTGACGCCGTGGCCGCTGAGATAATCGGCGACGACCGTGGCGCGGCACTGCGACAGCTTCTCGTTGTACTGATCGGTACCCACCGAATCGGTGTGACCGGCGATTTCGACGCGGATCTCATTGCCGTTGAGGACCCGCACCGCTTCATCGAGGATGGCAAGCGCATCGTTGCGCAGCGTGCACTTGTCGAAGTCGAAGTTGACGCCGTTCAGCGTGATCGAGACCGGCAGCGGACGCGCCGGCGGCTCAACCGGAGCGGGCGCCGGCGTCGGCTCGACCGGCATCGGCGGCGAAGCCGGCATCGGCTCCGGACGCGATTGCTGGACCGCACCGAAGTAGTGGGTGTAGCCCACGCTGGCGGTGGTGTCCCAGTAGCCGGTCTTGATCAGGCCGTTGTCATAGTCGGTGTATTTGTGCCCGAGTTCGAAGCGGATTGCGCCGTGGTCGCTGATGTCCCACTCGAAGCCGGCGATGGGGCCGACCTGGTAGCCCCATTCATCGCTGTTGGTACCGCGCAGCTCGTTGCGACCGGCGCCGATGGCGATGCCGAAATAGGGATGGGCCTGGTCGAAGTCCATCAGATAGCGCACCGCACCGGTGACGCTCAGCTGACGCCATTCCAGCGGCTGGCCTGCGCCGACGTCGCTGTCATAGCGGTTGTAGCCAAATTCGCCTTCGAAGGTCCAGTTGTCGCGGAAAACATAACCCAGACCCAGTCCGAGGTATCCACCATTGCTGGTCAGACGATCCTCGTCGGCCCAGCCGTAACCGACCTTGGGCGACAGATACCACTGGCCCTGCTCACGCGGCGCGGCGCTGGCGGTCAAGGGCACGGCGATGATCGCGGCGAGGGTGCTGCATAGAAGCAATTTGTTCATGATGATTCCTGGAATGGCGTAGGTGACGGTTGTTATTGGTTTCTTCGGACAGGCTCTGCCGGGCGCAGGGCTGCCCCGCACTCATGCGAGCCGCGTGATTTGCAAGTCCTTTGCTGATCGCAGTCTGATGGACCACGTCGGCGAGCTCTGTACGCTGACGCGCATAAGGGGCTGGGGAAGGGGCACGGGGCACGGGGCACGGGGCACGGGGCACGGGGCACGGGAAAAGGCTACGGGGTGTCGCGCTCTGGTAGGTCCAGACTTGTCTGGAGCTACAAAGGCCTGGAACCGGCGTCATTGCGAGCCACCTGTTTCGACCCGACACTGCCTACGAGCCATGAACCCGCCTGG
>JACKOW010000015.1 GCA_024234055.1 Rhodanobacteraceae bacterium | reverse complement strand
CGGCACTGCTCACCGGCCATGAACCGCAAGCTTGCTGGTAGGAGCGACCTCGCGTCGCGACCGGGCAGCCACACGACCGCAGCTACCGATCGCGCCGCAAGGGCGCTCCTACCGTTGAACGACGCCGACCTTGCGCGCGCGCGGATGGAAAATCAATGGCTTACGACATGGAATCATGCAGCGCAGCGCATCAATTCAAGCTCGGGCGCCCGAGCGAAACCTGTATCTGGATTGCTTCGCTGCGCTCGCAATGACGCCGTTTCGGGGCGCTCGCGCCGAGTCCCGAATCCCGAATCCCGAATCCCGAGTCCCGAATCCCGAGCCCCGAGTCCCGACGTCCCGCGCCCTCTGCCCGCCGGCTATCCTATCCCTCAACCCTGAACCACCCTAGAGACCTGCCGATGAGCTTCCTGCGCATGACCGATCTTGATCTGCACGACAAACGTGTCCTGATCCGTGAAGACCTGAACGTACCGATCAAGGATGGCCAGATCAGCAGCGAGCAACGTTTGACGGCTGCGCTGCCGACCCTCCGCGAGGCGCTGGCCGCTGGCGCCAGGGTCATGGTCATGTCGCATCTGGGCCGACCCAAGGAGGGCGTCTACGATGCCGAGTCCTCCCTGGCGCCGGTGGCGGAATGGTTGAGTGCACACCTGGGACAAGCGGTGCCGCTGGTGCGCGACTGGCTGGAGGGTGTCGAGCTTGCGCCTGGCACTATCGCGCTGTGCGAAAACGTCCGTTTCAACGCCGGCGAGGGCAAGGACGATGAAACCCTGTCACGGCGCATGGCTGCGCTCTGCGATGTGTTCGTCATGGATGCCTTCGGCACCGCTCACCGGGCCCAGGCCTCGACCCATGGTGTCGCCAAGTACGCACCCATTGCCTGCGCAGGCCCGCTGCTGGCGGCTGAACTGGATGCCCTGGCCAAGGCACTGAAACAACCGGCGCGGCCGTTGCTGGCCATCGTCGCCGGCTCCAAGGTCTCGACCAAGCTGGAACTGCTGGGCAGCTTGGTCGACAAGGTCGACCAGCTGATCGTGGGTGGCGGCATCGCCAACACCTTCATTGCCGCCGCCGGCTTTGGTGTCGGCCGATCCCTGCACGAGCCCGATCTGCTCGACGCCGCCCGCGCCATCGTCGCCAAGGCGCAAGCTCGCGGTGCCAGCATCCCGCTACCGCTGGATGTGGTCACAGCCCCTGCCTTTGCTGCCGATGCCAAGAGCACGATCGAGGGCATTGAAACCGTGTCGGCAGAGGAGATGATCCTCGACATCGGCCCGAAGACCGCTGCCCTCTATGCCGAACTGATTGCCAAAGCCGGCACCGTGGTCTGGAACGGCCCGGTCGGCGTGTTCGAATTCGACGCCTTTGGCGAGGGCACCAAGGCCATCGCACAAGCCATTGCCAGGTCCTCGGCCTTTTCGATCGCAGGCGGCGGCGACACCCTTGCGGCCATCGAGAAGTACGGCATCGAAAAGGACATCGGCTACATCAGCACCGGCGGCGGCGCCTTCCTGGAGTTCCTCGAAGGCAAGACCCTGCCGGCCGTGGCGATGCTGGAGCAGCGCGCGGCGGGGTGAGCGGTTGTCGGTTGCCGGTTGCCGGTTGCCGGTTGCCGGTTGCCGGTTGTCGGTTGTCGGTTGTCGGTTGTCGGTAGAAGCGGGCTCACGCGGAGGCGCGGAGTCGAGCGGTTGTCGGTTGCTGGTTTCGGCGATGGAGCGGGAGTTGGAGATTGGTGCCGTTATCGGTGCGCCTTGCCATGAAGCCGCGTGAAATTGGCCGGCTGTTGTAGGTCCAGACTTGTCTGGACCCACAAAAGCCGAGTCCCAACAACCGACAACCGACAACCAACAACCAGCCCTCACCCCATCGGCAGCTTCAAGCCCTGCTCATGGGCGCAGTCGGTGGCGATCTGGTAGCCGGCATCGTGATGGCGATACACCCCCATGGCCGGGTCGTTCCAGAGCACGCGGGCGATGCGGCGGTCGGCGTGGGCCGAGCCGTCGCAGACGATGACGATGCCTGAATGCTGCGAGTAGCCCATGCCGACGCCGCCGCCGTGATGCAACGACACCCAGGTGGCGCCACCGGCAACGGCGCCCATGGCGTTCAGCAGCGGCCAGTCGGATACGGCATCGGAACCATCTTTCATGGCTTCGGTTTCGCGATTGGGCGAGGCCACCGAGCCTGAATCCAGATGATCGCGGCCGATCACGATCGGCGCCTTCAGCTCACCATTGCGCACCATCTCGTTGAAGGCCAGTCCCAACCGGTGGCGCTGACCCAGGCCCACCCAGCAGATGCGCGCCGGCAGGCCCTGGAAGGCGATGCGGGCTTCGGCCATGTCCAGCCAGTGATGCAGATGCGGATCGTCGGGGATCAGCTCCTTGACCTTGGCATCGGTCTTGCGGATGTCCTCGGGATCACCCGACAGCGCCACCCAGCGGAAGGGGCCGATGCCGCGACAGAACAGCGGGCGCACATAGGCCGGCACGAAACCGGGGAAGTCGAAGGCATGAACCAGCCCCTCATCCTTGGCCATCTGGCGGATATTGTTGCCGTAGTCGAAGGTGGGAATGCCCTGCGCATGGAAGGCCAGCATGGCTTCGACGTGGTCGCGCATCGAGGCCTTGGCGGCGCGCGCGGTGCCTTCGGTGTCGGCCTTGCGGCGCTGGAACCACTGCTCGACCGTCCAGCCACTCGGCAGATAGCCGTTGACCGGATCATGGGCGCTGGTCTGATCGGTCACGGCGTCGGGCTTGACCCCGCGACGCACCAGTTCCGGCAAGATCTCGGCGGCGTTACCGAGCAGACCGACGCTGATCGCCTTGCCGGCAGCGGTGTGGGCGGTGATGCGCGCCAGCGCGTCGTCCAGATCGCTGGCCTGCTCGTCCAGGTAGCGGGTACGCAAACGCATGTCGATGCGGCTCTGCTGGCATTCGATATTGAGCGAACAGGCACCGGCCATCGCCGCCGCCAGCGGCTGGGCGCCACCCATGCCACCGAGACCGGCGGTCAGAATCCACTTGCCGGTAAGATTGCCACCGAAATGCTGCCGCCCCATCTCGACGAAGGTCTCGTAGGTGCCCTGGACGATGCCTTGCGAGCCAATGTAGATCCACGAGCCGGCGGTCATCTGCCCGTACATCATCAGGCCCTTGCGATCGAGCTCGTTGAAATGCTCCCAGGTCGCCCAGTGCGGCACCAGATTGGAATTGGCCAGCAGCACCCGCGGCGCGTCGGCATGGGTGCGCAGGATGCCGACCGGCTTGCCGGACTGGATAAGCAGGGTTTCGTCGGCCTCCAGCTCGGTGAGCGCACGGACGATGGCGTCGAAGCACTCCCAGTCGCGGGCGGCGCGGCCGATGCCACCGTAGACCACCAGTTCCGCCGGATTTTCCGCGACTTCGGGATCAAGGTTGTTCATCAGCATGCGCAAGGGCGCCTCGCTGAGCCAGCTCTTGCAGCTGATCGCACTGCCGCGCGCGGCGCGGACCAGACGGGTGTGATCGATACGGGTGCTCATCGGCAGGTCACTGGCAACGGGACAGGCTGGCCATGATAGCGGCCAGCACGTGCGCCGGTGGCTGCGATCAGGTTTGGAACACAGCTGCCACTAGCGCTGCACCAGCGGATTCGCTCCCGGACAGGCTTTGGCTACAATGGCATAGCGTCCCGGATTCACCGCCTTCAGACCTGTGCGGGCCTCCTGGTTGCTGCAGTCGAACTGAGTCAATACCCGCTCATAAAGACCTGCAGCACCCTTCAAATTGTCCACGCGAATCATGGCCTCTGCGGCATGCAAAGCGTCCCGTACTTGCTGTAATTGAATCATCGTGTCGACGTTGATGTCTGGGCGCTTGATGGTGGGAAACGCGGGCGCACGAATCCCACTCGCGCCCGGAGATGGTTGAGCCACAGGCAATGTGAACCGTCCGCTGGTGACTGCGCCCACGCCCAGCAATAGCCCCAGCAAGAGTCCGATTGCGAATACCACGAGCATGCGATGGTTCATCAAGCTCAATGCCCCTGTGGCAAAAGACCAAATTTCTCTCTCAACGCGTCAACGCGTGCGCGGAGGCCACAACTTCGGGCAGATCGGCGCAGAATCCTTCTTGCCTGCCCTTTGGCATGTCAAAGTTGTTGACGCTTTCCGTATTCTCGGCGTCCTCGAATTGAATGGTCAGGCTCATGGATTCGGCAGTTGAAACCGCCAGCGCCCTGCGCATCGAAGGCCTGCGCAAGTGCTTCGGCAAACAGACGGTGCTCGATTATCTGGACTGGTCGCTGCCTGCTGGCCGCGTGGTCGGGTTACTCGGACGCAATGGCGCTGGCAAGTCGACGCTGATCCGCTGCGCGCTGGGCCTGTCGCCGGTGGACGATGGCCGGATCGAGATCTTCGGCGAGCCGGTGACCGAGCTGCGTCCGGAAACGCTGCACCGAATCGGTTACGTGCCGCAGAGCTTCGACCTGTTTCCATGGATGAAGGTGCGCCAGTATCTGGCCTTCCACGCGGCGTTCTACGAAGGCTGGAACCGCGAGATGGTCGATGGCCTGCTCGGCCGCTGGGAAGTCGATGCGGCCAAGAAGATCGGTGAGCTGTCACAGGGCCAGCGCCAGAAACTGGCGATCATCCGCGCCATTGCGCCCGATCCGGATCTGTTGCTGCTGGACGAACCGGTGGCCAGCCTGGATCCGCAGACGCGACGGCTGTTCCTCGATGAGTTGCTGCGGATCACCCGACGCCCGGGCAAGACGGTGGTGTTCTCGACCCACATCACCACCGACCTGGAACGCGCGGACGCCGAGATTGCGCTGCTCAAGTCCGGGCGCATCCAGTTCTCCTGCGATCTGCCCACACTGAAGTCGCGGGTGCGCCGGGTCGATCTGCTGGGCGCGCAGCCGCCCGCCGACTGGCGCCATCCGGGCATCGTCCGTCAGACCATCGAGGACGGCGGGGCGCACTGGATCGTCGATGGCCTCGATGCCGCGACGGTGGAGGGCTTCGCGGCGCGTTTCGGCGCCAGTGCCGTGACCTCGCCGATGTCGCTGGAAGACATCTTCATCGAGCTCGGCTGATGGCCAGGCCCTCGATCCAGCAACGCCGGCAGTTCGCGACCGCGGTCAGCGCCCTGCTGAAGCTGCCGCTGCAGCGTTATCCGCTGGCAGCGCTGTTCATGAGTCTGATGATGGCTGCCGGCTGGGGCGTGCTGGTCTGGTCGGGCAAGCCCAAATGGGTGTATGGCTCGCTGGCGCTGCACGCCTACGCGCTGATGTTCATCGGCATGCTCAGCGCCATGGTCTGGACCTCGGTCTGCCGCCCGGAATCGCAGACGCTGCCGCGTTTTCGCACTGGGCTGGCCACCGTCTGGGGCTGGTATCTGCTGGTCTTTGCCGTGCTGCCCGGCGCCATCGCCCATGCCTGCGGCGTCGATGGCTTGCTGGTGGCCAGTGGCCTGTGTCTACTGCTGGCCACCTCCATCGCCAGTGGCAGCGGCCTGCGCTGGGCGGCACTGGTCTGGCTGCTGCCTCTGCCTCTGGGCATCTGGCCGAATGTGGCCCGCGAGATCTGGCTGGCGCTGACAGAATCGGCGCTGTCGCCGCTGTTGCTGCTTGCCATCGCCGCCGTTCTGATGCGGATCGTCTGGCGGCGATTGATGCGGGTCAGTGATGGTGCGCCGACGCTGTCACCCGCCGATCTCAATGTCGCCGACCTCAGCAGCGCCGCCGATCAGGCCCGGATCAGTCAGGCCGGCGGCATCGCCATCTGGATGCAGAAACTGCAGCATCGATTCTCGGCCACCGCTTTCGACAGTGCCTTGCGGGCACTGGCCTTGGGTCGTCGCGGATCGGCAGAGCGCGCCATCGGCATGGTGCTGCTGCCGAACACGCATTGGCGCGGCATGGCGCTGGAGACATTCGTCACTGCCGCCTTTGTCGGCTTCATTGCCTGGATCTTCGCGCAGCGTGCGTCGGGCCCGCCACCGATCAACCTGGTCGCCAGCTATGTGGGCTTGCTGACTGCCCTGCGCTTCCAGCAGTTGCATCGGGCGACGCTGATGCTGCGTCCGAGCCTGGTCGATGTCTATCTGGCGTCAGCACCGCGTTCGCAACTGGAATTCAGCGAGTCCGTGGCCTCGGCACTGACTCGATCGCTGCTCCCATCCACGCTGTTCGCGGTGACGCTGCTGGCGGTGCTCAGCGTGCTCTATCCGCAGGAGCAACGCTGGCCGCTGATTCTGGGCGGCACGGCGGGTGCCTTCGGCAGTAGCCTGGCCGGTCTCGGCGTGGTGCTGATGCTGCTGGATTCGGAGCGCCCGCGATTGATCCTCGGCATGGTCGTGCTCAGCATGCTCGGCGCCATCCCGACCTCATTGTGTGTCTCCGCAGCGCTCTATTCCAAGGCCCCGCTCCTGGTCGCCGCCCTGGTGCTTGCCGGCGCGGGCGGTTTCTACACCTACGCCCGCGCCCAGGCCATCCGTTGGCCCATCCGTTTCGACGGCGCCACGTAGGTCGGAACCCGCCTACCGCAAGCCACCATCCCTGCGCCACCGCCGGTCAGGCGGATTCCGACATCGGCATCGCGACGATCCTGTCCTGACGCAGGTCGTGACCAGAAGCGGGACACAGAGAACGCAAAGGAAAAGCAGAGAGAACGCGAAGAAGAGCGTTCAGATTCGCGCATCCAATAGGGGCACGAAACCCACGTCGCGGCACGGTCAGAACATGCGTCGAGGTTGGACCCCTGCCCCCTGCCCCCTGCCCCACTGACGAAATGAGCTCATGGAGCGCCATCAAGCCGGATGGCGGCTCAGCCCAACGTAGCCTGCACCCGCTTGGGCAAGTTTGCCCGCACCAGTTGGTAGGAGATCAACAGACGTTCGCGAATCCAGTCGGCTTCGAATTCACCCGGATTCGGCAGCATCACCCAGCGAGCGCGGGCCAGATACGGCGCGGGGACGATGCCCTCACGATCGGTGAACTCCAGAAAGCGCTCGTCCTCGACCTTGAAGGACAAGCGCCCAAAGTCGGCGCCTTCGATGCAGGTCACCGCGAACATCTTCGCGGCAACCGAATAGACCAGATCATTGCCCCATTTGAACTCGCGGCTGACGCCGGGCAGCGGCAGCAACCAGGCGTCGAGCGGGTATTCCTCCACGGCCATCAGCCCGACAGGCCAACCCGGACCTTCAGGAACAACGCCACGCCCAAGCCCCAGGCACCGTTGAGGATGAAGGCAGCGATCCACATCTTCACATCGCCACCGGCGGCGAAGGGCAGCCCCTTGAGCGGAAACACGATCAGCAGCGCGACCAGACTGGGCAACAGCGCACCGAGCACGATGCCCATCGCCCAATAGCCGATGCCACGCTGGGACTTCAGCAGCCAGGCCAGCAGGATGCCCCAGAGGCCTCCCCAGAAGGCCAGCGAGATCACCGAGGGAATGCCGAGCGGCGGCACGGCGGCCATGTTCCACACCGTCCGACCGGCGCCGGTCAGCAGATTGAGCAGGTACAGCGCACCCTGATGGAAGACCAGGGTGGAGACGAAACCGGCGAGGAAACCGCGGACAAGCATCATGCTGGGGCCTCTGGCGTTGTTGGTTGTTGGTTGTAGGTGGACCGGCCGCTGTGGGAGTCCCGGTCGCCCCTGGCGGTGCGCTTGTTCGCGCATCAAACTGTCGGCGATCTCCGGGGTTCCATTTTGTCCGCAAAGGACGCAAAGGACGCGAAGATTTCAATGGTTGTCCGGTTGACCACGGTCTCTGGCGACAACACCAACCGAAATTTCGGAATCGCTCTACTTTGCGTCCTTTGCGTCCTTTGCGTCCTTTGCGTCCTTTGCGGAAAATTTTTTGATTCAAGGGCTTGCGGCATGTTTGGTGGGAGCGGCTTCTGCCGCGATCAATGCCCCGCCGCCACACCCACGTATTCCACCACTTCCAGGCCGAATCCGGCCAGCCCCAGATAGCGCCGCGGCGTGCCCAGCACGCGCAGGCGCCGCAGGCCCAGATCAGCCAGGATCTGGGCGCCGATGCCGGTCATGCGCCAGGGCGCAGCATGGTCGTCGCCGTCATCGTTACTGTGCAGGCGCGCCAGTTGGGCATCGTTGTCTGGACGATCGCCGATGACCACGATGACGCCGCTGCCAGCTGCTGCAATCTGGGCCATGGCGTGCCGCAAGGGCAGTCCGAAATCACCGCGATGGATACCGAGGACATCGCTCCAGAAGTTCTTGGTGTGGACGCGGACCAGCGTCGGCTGCTCGGCGTTGGGCTCGCCAAAAACCAGGGCGTGATGCAGCTCCTTGGCCAATACATCCCGATAGACCAGCAGCTTGAACGGGCCGGCATCGGTCTCGACGGCCTGCTCGACCAGGCGCTCGATGGTCTGTTCCGTGGCCAGCCGGTAGCGGATCAGATCGGCGATGGTGCCGATCTTCAGGCCGTGTTCGGCGGCATAGACCTCCAGCTGCGGACGCCGTGCCATATGCCCGTCTTCGCCCATGATCTCGACCAGCACCCCGGCCGGCTCCAGGCCCGCCAGGCAGGCCAGATCAACCGCCGCCTCGGTGTGCCCCGCGCGTGCCAGCACGCCACCGGGCTGCGCCATCAATGGAAAGATATGCCCGGGCTGGACGATGTCATCAGCCACGGCGTCGGGCGCCACTGCGGTGCGGATGGTGTGGGCGCGGTCGTAGGCGGAAATGCCGGTGGTCACGCCTTCGGCCGCTTCGATCGACACCGTGAAGTTGGTGCCCATGCGCGCCGTGTTGCGGACCACCATCGGACCGATGCCCAGGCGCTTGCAGCGCTCACGGGTGAGCCCCAGGCAGATCAGCCCGCGCGCCTGACGGGCCATGAAATTGATGTCCTCGGGCCGCACCTTGCTGGCGGCCATGATCAGATCGCCCTCGTTCTCGCGGTCTTCGTCATCGAGGATCACCACCATGCGGCCGGCGGCGATGTCGCTCAGGATTTCGGGAATGCTGTGGAAGGACATTGGGCTCTTGGGGAAAATGGAAGAAGGAAAAGGGAAAAAGGAAAAGCCGAAAGCCGGCGTGTTGTGGGAACGGCGTCATTGCGAGAAGCGCAGCGACGAAGCAATCCAGGGACGCGCGAAGGCAGCTGGATTGCTTCCCCCGGATCAAGCCCGGGGTCGCAATGACGCCAGTTCGTCGCCCTTGCGCAACCACCGGCTGACGCGGGTGGCTCCAGACGGTCGATTCGAATCAGACGCCCTCAAACACAGCCTACAACGAAGGGTGCATGCGCCGCGCAAAGTCGCGCTGGCGCCTACAGTGCAGCGCGTAGGCGCCGCGCATAGTCCTCGCGGAGATCGGCGTGGGCGCTCACCGGTTCCTGCGGGTAGACACGCAGAAAACCATCGTCGGGCAGCCGAGGATGAATGTGGATGTGCAGATGTGGCACTTCCTGGAAGGCGGACGGGCCAATGGAATGCCAGAGGCTCAGTCCATCATTCGGAAATACCTGCGCGACCGCCCGAGTGATACGGGCCACACTGGCCATCACCGCTGATCCGACGCGCTCGTCCAATTCCCGAACATCGTTGAGATGCGCCCTGGGGATTACGAGCATGTGGCCCGGGTGGAACTGCCGCAGATCGACAAAGGCGAGCGTCAGTTCATCGGCAAAAACGATGCTTGCTGGCGCGCGGCCAGCGGCAATGTCACAGAATACGCAGCCTTCTGCGCTCACCGCGGTTGCAGCCCCCGCGCGCCGATGTCGGTGCGGTAGAACATGCCCGGCCAGCTGATGCTGTCGGCGCGCTGATAGGCGTAGCGTCGAGCCGCTGCCAGATCGTCGCCGAGCGCGCAGACGGTGAGCACTCGACCACCGTCGGTGGTCGGCTCGCCATCCACCAGTCGGGTACCGGCATGGAACACCTTGACGCCTTGCACCTGAGTCACCGACAGACCCTCGATGGGATCGCCCTTGCGCGGATTGGCCGGATAGCCTTCGGCCGCCAGCACCACGCCGATGGCCGGGCGTGGATCCCACTGGCAATCGACCTTGTCCAGGCGCTGGTCGAGCGCGGCTTCGATCAGGTCCACCAGATCGCTCTTGAGCCTGAGCATGATCGGCTGCGTTTCCGGATCGCCAAAACGGACGTTGTACTCGATGACCTTGACGCCGCCCTGGGCATCGATCATCAGCCCCGCGTACAGGAATCCAGTGAAGGGATGACCTTCCTTGCGCATCGCTGCCAGCGTCGGCTCGATGATGGTGCGCCGGATCTGAGCATCGACGTCACGGGTCACGACCGGCGCTGGCGAATAGGCGCCCATGCCGCCGGTATTCGGCCCCTGATCGCCATCGTCGCGGCGCTTGTGATCCTGCGAGGTGGCCATCGCCAGATACTGGTCGCCGGCTGCGATAACGATGTAGCTGGCTTCCTCACCCTCGAGAAATTCCTCGATGACCACGCGACTGCCGGCGGCGCCGAGCGAGCCGCCGTCGAGCATGTCGCTGAGGGCGACTTCGGCCTGCTCCAGGGTCATCGCCACGACCACGCCCTTGCCGGCCGCCAGGCCATCGGCCTTGATCACGATCGGCGCGCCGCGCTCGCGCACATAGGCCAGGGCCGAATCCAGTTCAGTGAATACCGCATAGGCGGCGGTTGGAATGGCATGGCGCGCCAGAAAATGCTTGGTAAAGGCCTTGGACGATTCCAGTTGAGCGGCCGCGCGGGTGGGGCCGAAGCAGCGTAGTCCCGCCGCCTGAAAGGCATCGACCACACCCAGCGACAGCGGACCTTCGGGTCCGATGACCGTCAGGTCCACGGCTTCACGCCGAGCCAGCGCCACCAGGCCTTCGATATCGTTCGCGGCCACCGGCATGTTGCGCATGCCTGGTTCCAGCGCCGTACCGGCGTTGCCCGGCGCCACCAGGATCTCGCGCACCCGAGGCGACTGTCGAATGCGCCAGGCCAGCGCATGTTCACGGCCGCCGCTACCCACTACCAGAATTTTCATCGGCTTGTATTGGTCATCTCAGCCAGTTCTCGATCCACAGCCAGCGGCGCGGCGCGAGACGCCACGCCCCGGTTCGGGCTTCGTTCAACGAATGCGCTTGATCAGTGTGGTCCGGTTGAAGCCGTCGACCTTCAGGCGCCAGGAGCCGAAGGCGCCCGGGGTGATCCGGACCGTGGGATTCTCGACCGTCATCGGATAGCGATCGTCTTCCACCTGCTGCCAGACCTGACCGTTCTCGAGTTCGAAAACTGTCTTGCCGTACCAGCCCTTGAAGGTGCCGGCGATGCTGCTGGTGAATTCCTCACGGCGCTCGTTCTCGAACCCGACCCGATCCTGAGCAGCAGCCGGCGCAGCCGTTCCCGCTGCCGGCAGCTGGCCACTGGCCACCGCCGCGGCCACCGCGGGATCAGCCAGACGCACATTGCGCTCGATCCAGGCATTCAGCGCCGCGAGTTCCGCGTCGCTCAGCTTGTCGAGACCGGCTTCACGAAAATCCTTGGCTGTCATGCGCTCCTCCAGCGAGGAGAAGCTCTGGCTCTGGGCCAGCGCCAGCGAGGCGATGCAGCACAACATCAGGGCAAACAGCACACGTCGCATGGGAGAGTCCCGCAATCAAAGCCGTGGAGTCTAGCAGCCTGTCGGACTTGAAAGATCGAAGCGAAAATTCGAATGTGCGAGGCCAGATTTTGACGATTTCGCAGGGCAATAGCTCCTCTATTGCCCAAGAAAGCGGCGAAATATGGACCGCACAGGCGGATTTGCAGCCGATCCCTTTCAAGTCCGACAGGCTGCTAGCCCGCCCGGAGGCTCAAGTCTCACAACCACGGGGTTCATTCGGGGGCAACTCGGGTCTGTCCATTCATGCTTCGCGAACGGTCTTGGGCAAGCCAACGCCCGGCGCCGGGCGCTCCTGCAGCACTTCGCGGCGGAAGCGGAACAGTTCTGCCGGGCGCCCGCCGGTGGCATGGGTCAATTGACCGGTGGGCTCGACCAGGCCGGCGTTGGCCACCAGGCGTCGGAAGTTCTGGGTGTGCAGCGGCTGGCCGGCGAGCGCCTCGACCACCCGTTGCAGCTGACCCAGCGAGAAGCGTTGCGGCAGCAATTCGAACACCAGTGGTCGATACTTGAGCTTGCCACGCAGCCGCCCCAGCGCCGTGGCCAGGATGCGCCGATGATCGCGGCCCATCGCCCGGCCCGGCGCCAGCGGCGTGTTCTTGCGTGCCGAGCGCTGCGCTTCAGGTACCGCACCAGCCTCCCACAGCAGCTCGTAGCGCTCCAGCGACCGCTCGGGATCCCAGGGACGGCCATCCAGCCCGAAGCACTGGCGCGCCCGCTCCTGATGCTCGGGATGGGCTTCGGTCCATGCGGCCAACAAGGGCAGCAGGCGCTGATCGATCAGGGCCGGACGCCCCTGGCGCCAGTCTTCCCACGGCAGAAAACCATACCAATCCGCCCAGGCCGCTTCGAAACCCGGCGCCAGCCGGCCTTCGCGCACCAGCGCCAGATAGGCTGCCGAGATGACCCGCGGTCCGCCGGAGGCCTCGCGCGGATCGCGGAACCGATCGCCGAAGGTGTAAAGCTGCTCGACATAGCCCAGCGCCAGGCCGGTCTGCTGCGCCACCCAGGCACGCATGCCGCGCTCCAGCGTGGGATGGGCATCCAGATCCAGCGGGCCCGAAGGCAAGACATCGACGCCAGCATCGGTCACCACCAGCACGCGCGGCGCGCCGTCGGTGACGGCCACGATGACGGCATCCAGGCTGATCAAGGCATGTCGAGGCATGCCGTGGATACTAGCGCGAGGGCATGAGGGCACGGGGCACGGGGCACGGGGCACGGGGCACGGGGCACGGGGCACGGGGCACGGGGCACGGGGAAAGGCTAAGGGTTTCGGGCTCTTGTGGGTTCAGACTTGTCTGGACGCTGTTGGCAGGGTGATGGAGAAGCGTCCAGACAAGTCTGGACCCACCAAGGCCAAGCCGCGGCCGCCGGCGCGAACAACCCTGACGTACAACCCGATTCGCCGCGCGCCGGAGCCGCGCTACCTCACTTGTTGCAGAAGCCCGTGCCCCGTGCCCCGTTTCCCCTGCCCCGCCGCTATCCTCCCCAGCCATCGCAGCAGCGCGGAGTGGCAGATGTGGCATTCAGCCGAAACCTCGATGCAGGGCTTGCCCATGTTTCTGGCCTACTTCGGTCTGGCTGTCGGGCTGACGCTGCTCTATCTGCTGATCTACACGCAGCTGACGCCTCAACGCGAATTCACCCTGATCCGGCTGAACAACAATGCCGCGGCGACGGCCTTGGGTGGATCGCTGCTGGGATTTGCCCTGCCGCTGCATGGCGCCATCACCAATGCCATCGGTCTGGTCGATTGCGCACTGTGGGGTCTGGTGGCGCTGATCGTGCAGATCTGCACTTTTCTGCTGTTGCGTCTGGTGCTGAGTGGGCTGCCTGATCGCATCGCCCGCGGCGAGCAGGCCGCCGGCACCTTTGTGGCCGCCAGTTCGATCACCGTGGGTCTGCTCAACTCGGCAGCGATGACCTACTACTGATGTCCATGGCCATGCTCAGGTGCTGATCACCAAAATTTGCTGGCGATCGGAGTAGACTCGCGGCCCATTGCAGGGCGCAAGCCCGGACCTGGAGGGAGGTCGCGATGCAGTCGACGGATATCCGTCAACCGGACTACTTTCACAAGGTGGTCGATTGCCAATGGGCTTGTCCGGCGCACACGCCGGTACCCGAGTACATCCGCCTGATTGCTGCCGGGCGTCATGCCGACGCCTACATGGTCAACTGGAAATCGAATGTGTTCCCGGGCGTGCTCGGACGCACCTGCGATCGTCCCTGCGAACCGGCCTGCAGACGCGGTCGGGTCGAGGAAAGCTCCGGACACACGCCGGAGCCGGTGGCCATCTGTCGCTTGAAGCGCGTCGCTGCCGACAACAAGGGCGATGTCGCCGAGCGCATGCCCAAACCGGCAGCCCGCAAGAACGGCAAGCGCGTGGCCTGCGTGGGCGCCGGCCCGGCCTCGCTGACCGTGGCCCGCGATCTGTCGCCGCTGGGCTACGAGGTGATCGTCTTCGATGGCGAGGCCAAGGCTGGCGGCTTCATTCGCAGCCAGATCCCGCGCTTCCGACTGCCCGAATCGGTGATCGATGAAGAGGTCGGTTATTGCCTCGATCTCGGTGCCGAATTCCGCAGCGGACAGCGCATCGAGTCCATGCGTGCACTGCTGGCTGAAGGCTACGACGCGGTGTTCGTCGGCTGCGGCGCGCCGCGCGGGCGCGATCTGCAATTGCCGGGCCGCAGCGAAGCCGCAGCCCATATCCATATCGGCATCGACTGGCTGGCCTCGGTGTCCTTCGGGCATGTCAGCGCCGTGGGCGAGCGCGTGATCGTGCTCGGTGGCGGCAACACGGCGATGGATTGTTGCCGTTCCGCCCGGCGTCTGGGCGGCAAGGAAGTGACCGTGGTGGTGCGCTCGGGTTTCGAGGAGATGAAAGCCTCGCCCTGGGAAAAGGAGGATGCCCAGCACGAGGGCATTCCGATCCGCAACTATCTGGTGCCGCTGGCTTTTCTGCATCAGGACGGGCGCCTGACCGGCATGCGCTTCCAGCAGGTCAGGCCCGAGATCGATGCCAATGGCCGGCGCCAGCTGCTGCCCAGCGGCGAGCCCGATGTCGAGATCGGCTGCGACGAAGTGCTGATCGCCGTCGGGCAGGAGAATGCCTTTCCCTGGATCGAGCAGGATCTGGGCATCGAATTCGACCGCTGGGGCCTGCCCAAGCTGGACGAGCGCACCCATCAGTCGACATTGCCAAACGTGTTCTTCGGTGGCGATGCCGCCTTCGGCCCCAAGAACATCATCTGGGCCGTCGCCCATGGCCACGAGGCTGCGGTCAGCATCGACAAAATGCTCAGCGGTGAGGACATTGCCCAGCGCCCCTTGCCGGCCACGGTGATGATCTCGCAGAAGATGGGCATCCACGAGTGGAGCTACGACAACGACATCACCAACGCCGCCCGCAACAAGGTGCCGTGGGCGCCGGCGGAAATCACCCTGAACAGCATCAGCACCGAGGTCGAGCTTGGCTTTGATCCGGTGCTGGCTTTCAAGGAAGCCGAGCGTTGCCTGAACTGCGACGTGCAGACCGTGTTCACGCTCAACAAGTGCATCGAGTGCGATGCCTGCGTCGACATCTGCCCGATGGACTGCATCAGCTTTGTCGCCAACGCCGAGGAATCCGAACTGCGCCAGCGCCTGACCGCGCCGGCGCTGAACCTGACCCAGGATCTGTACGTCGCCGACGGCCTCAAGACCGGCCGCGCCATGGTCAAGGACGAGGACCTGTGCCTGCACTGCGGCCTCTGCGCCGAACGCTGCCCCACCGGCGCCTGGGACATGCAGAAGTTCCTGCTGGAGATGACGCACGCCGGGCCGGGGTGTCGCTCGGGGCTGAGGGCGGCGGCGTGACCGGAGCAAAAGAGTTTGTCCGCGAAGGACGCAAAGGACGCGAAGAGAAGCAAATGCTTGATCTGTTTTCGACAGATGCGCCGGAATCGATCCGACGGGTCTGCAAACCCGTGCAGCGCTGCCGCACCGACTCGTTGGCACTTGCACGATTGAACAGCTCTGAGAAATTGCGCTTGCTCTACTTTGCGTCCTTTGCGTCCTTTGCGGACAAGAACGCTCTTTCAGCGCCCAGCCAACAGCCACTCACGTGGAGCAACGCATGCCCCTAATGGCCACAAACGACTTCGTCATCAAGTTCGCCAACGTCAATGGCTCGGGCTCGGCGTCGGCCAATGAGCTGTTTGCCAAGGCCATCCTGCGCATGGGTGTGCCGGTGAGTCCGCGCAACATCTTTCCGTCGAACATCCAGGGCTTGCCGACCTGGTATGAGGTCCGGGTGAGTGAGGCCGGTCATCTGGGCCGACGTGGCGGTGTCGACCTGATGGTGGCGATGAATCCGCAGACCTGGGCCGGCGACATCGCCGAGATCGAGTCGGGCGGATATCTGTTCTACGATTCGACCAAAGCGCTGCCGGCTGCGGCTTTTCGTGAGGACATCACGGTCATCGGCATGCCGCTCACCGGTTTGTGCGTGAAACACTACGACGATCCGCGCCAGCGACAGCTGCTGAAGAATGTGCTTTATCTCGGCGGCCTGTCGGTGTTGCTGAGCATCGAACCCGAAGTCATCGAAACCCTGCTGGCCGAGCAATATCGCGGCAAGCCGCAACTGGCGCAGCCCAATGTCGACGCCTTCAGGCTAGGCCGGCAATGGGCCAGCGACAATCTCAGCCATCCCATCGGCTTGACCGTGAAGCGCGCCGATCAGGTCGGCGATCGCATCTTCATCGACGGCAATTCGGCTGCCGGTCTGGGCTGCGTGTACGGCGGCGCCACGGTCTGCGCCTGGTACCCGATCACGCCCTCGACCTCGGTGGCCGAGGCCTTCGAGAAATACTGCCGCCAGTTCCGCACCGACGCCGATGGCAAGCGCCGCTACGCCATCGTCCAGGCCGAGGACGAGATCGCGTCCATCGGCATGGTCATCGGCGCCGGCTGGAATGGCGCCCGCGCCTTCACCTGCACCAGCGGCCTGGGCGTGTCGCTGATGACCGAGTTCATCGGCCTGTCGCACTTCGCCGAGATTCCGTCGACCATCATCAACGTGCAGCGCGGCGGCCCGTCCACTGGCATGCCCACCCGCACCCAGCAGGCCGACGTGCTGGCCTGTGCCTATGCCTCGCATGGCGATACCCGGCATGTACTGCTGTTCCCGGAGGACCCGGCCGAGAGCTTCGAGCACTCGGCCACCGCGCTGGATCTGGCCGATCGCCTGCAGGGGCCGATCTTCGTCATGCTCGATCTCGATATCGGCATGAACCAGCGCCTGTGCGCGCCTTTCCAGTGGGCGCCGGATCGACAACTCGATCGCGGCAAGGTCATGGACTACGACAGCCTCGAAGCCGGCACCTTCTTTGGCCGTTACCGTGATGTCGATGGTGACGGCATCCCTTTCCGCACCTACCCAGGCACCCATCCGAGCCGCGGCGCCTTCTTCACCCGCGGCACCACCAAGAACTCCGACGCCCGCTACCCGAGCGCGGCGAGGACTATCTGGAGAACGTGCACCGGCTGGTGCGGAAATGGGAGAGACCGCCAAGTCGTTGGTGCCGCAGCCGGTATTGACACCAGCCGCGCGGCCGACCCACCTGTATCGGCGTGCTGTACTACGGCTCCACCAGCCCGGCCATGCGCGAAGCCGCCGAACGCCTCGCCACTGCACGGCGTGGCCCCTGGACCTGATGCGCATCCGCGCCTTTCCTTCCCGGAATCGGTGCGCGAATTCATCCTCTCACACGATCAGGTCTTTCTGGGTCGAGCAGAACCGCGACGCCCAACTGCGCAGCCTGGTCATCAACGAATTCGAGATCGATCCGGCCCGGGTGCAGCCGATCCTGCACTACGACGGCACCCCGATCACCGCCCGCTTCATCGTCCGCGCCATCCACGAGCGCCTGCAGCGCCTGGCGGCGCAAGCGGCATGAGTTCACGGGCACGGGGCGCGGGGCACGGGAGGGGGGCACGGGGCACGGGCTGTTAGCATGGGTCCGAGACCTGTCTGGACGCTTTTCCACGTTATCGGCCTGAGCGTCCAGACAAGTCTGGACCTACCACGCGACCAGAACCGGCGTCATTTGCAGCAGTCGCGCTGCAAGGCGCGCAGCGACGAAGAAATCAACAATTTGCGATATGGGTTCATGGAAAGCGCAGCGAAGCAATCCAGTACCACAGTCACAAATCGCTGGATTGCCGCGTCGCTGCGCTCCTCGCAATGACACATCAGGAACTTGCAACATCGTCCGAGGGCCATCGCCGCAGATCAATGCAGCTACCACGGTCCGCAGTCGCCTTCAACAACCAACTCGCTCAAACACCCGCCCTCACACCCGCTGTTCCCGTGCCCCCTGCCCCGTTTCCCCTGCCCCTTCTCTGCCTCTCGCCATGACCTACATCGCCAAGCCCAGCCTGCACCACCCCAGCCTGAAGCAGAACAAGGTCGGCTTCACCCGTCGCGATTACGAGGGGCGGATTTCGACGCTCTGCGCCGGTTGCGGACATGACTCGATTTCGGCCTCGATCATCCAGGCCTGCTGGGAACTGGACATCGAGCCGCACCGCGTGGCCAAGCTCTCCGGCATCGGCTGCAGTTCGAAGACACCCGATTATTTCCTGGGCCAGTCGCACGGCTTCAACACCGTGCACGGGCGCATGCCCTCGGCGCTGACCGGGGCCTACCTCGCCAATCGCGAATTGCTGTACCTCGGTGTATCCGGCGATGGCGATTCAGCCTCGATCGGCATCGGCCAGTTCGTGCACGCCATGCGCCGAGGCATCGACATGGTCTACATCGTCGAGAACAACGGCGTCTACGGATTGACCAAGGGCCAGTTCTCCGCGACTGCCGATCAGGGCAGCCAGAGCAAGAAGGGCGTGGTCAACACCGACAGCCCGATCGATCTGGTCAGCCTGGCCATTGGCCTGGGCGCCAGCTTCGTGGGCCGCAGCTTCTCCGGGGACAAGGCCCAGCTGGTGCCGCTGATCAAGGCGGCCATCCGTCATCGCGGCGCGGCTTTCATCGATGTCATCAGCCCCTGCGTGGCCTTCAACAACCACGCCGGCAGCACCAAGAGCTACGACTATGTGCGCGAGCACAATGACTCGGTGAATCGCCTCGATGTCATCGAAGGCCGCGCCCCGATCGAGATCGAGCAGAATGAAGGCGAGTTGCTGGAAGTGGCCCAGCACGACGGCAGCATCCTGCGCCTGCGCAAGACCGCCCCCGACTACGATCCACGCGACCGCATCGGCGCGATGAACTTCATTGCTCGCCACCAGGCCGAGGGCGAAGTCGTGACTGGCTTGCTCTACGTCGACCCCGAGGCCCGAGATTTCCACCAACACCTGCAGACGGTGAGCACCCCGCTCAACCGCCTGGGCACCGCCGAGCTGTGTCCAGGCAGCGAAGCCCTGGCCAAGCTCAACGAGCGCCTGCGCTAGGAAAAGCCCCGGGTGCGCCTTCGGCTTACCCGGGCTACCTGCTGCTCGAAGTCCCCGGCTCACCGAGGGTGCTTTCCTCAATTCTGAGTCGCCGCGGGATCGAAGACTTCGAAATCGTACTCGCCGTTAGGCGCCCGGAGGTTCAGCGTTCCGAACCTGATCGTGTGATGCTGTAGGTTCCCAAAGGTGAACTTGACTCGCTGCGGGCTCGGTGGATTGGGCAAACTGGTCGGCGGGCATGTCAGCTCTACGGTCCATTCGGCATTACCGTTGCGCATCTCGCCGACCATTCTCAGCTCCGCGCATGGCACGCCTGGAGAAATGTAGGTGTAGTTCAACAAACTGGTTGTCTTGGTCCCATCGACCCATCTTGCGACACGAATCTGGTTCGAGAAGGGCAGCAATGCCACACTCAGGTAAGCAGAAGCTGAATTTTCGGGTAGATCGGCAAGATCGACCCTCCAGAAGGTCACCCCGTCCGACTCAGGCCTCTGTGGCGATGGCGGCGGACTTCCGATCGGCTCCGACCGGAGGATCCGGACGCCGCGCGTTTCAGAGCCTGCTGGATAGGCCAGATTCCATTCGAGCCAGGATGCCCCGGAGTTGTTCGGTCGGGGCTCGTTGCCGAGTGAGCCTAAACAACCGCCATCGCGTCCCCCACCCGAATTGAATCCACCGGGAGCGGCAACGTTTGGAGGCAGGGCAAATCCCCAGGCGGTGAACGTGAGGGAGCCGGGTGCCTCTGGATAGACGCTGTCCGGGCCACAGGAACCTGCCCATCCGGCGCCGTGGATTCCCGCAAGCGCAAGAACGCCAACAACGAGGTGCAATTTCACTTCATTTCTCCTATCAATGGTTCGGTGTTTGCAAGTCTTTGGGCCACTTCCTTCGCATCAACCAGGGCGCGGCGAGCGCCCAGGGCTTGCATGCGTTGTCGCACCGCGGAGACATGGCCCAAGCGGGCTTCTGCCACTGCTGCGAGAAGTTCGCCCTCGGCGATCATGGAGTGGGATTCATCAGCCGAAAGGGCAAACACCGCGTCGGCCTTGAGGGCTGCCGACAGTGCTTCCTCAGGCTGCTGCCCCAGTAGCAAGGCACTGGACCGTCCCAGCCAGAAGAACCCCATCTGCCGGCTCTCGGCAGGCAAGATCCTCCCAGCCACCTCGATCACCTTTTCGGTAAGCGCTAGCGCCTTGGGCACATCGACGGGCTCCTCCATCACCCCTAGCGCCGCGTTGTGGGAAACCGTCGCCAGTAGGGGGCTGCTCTTGCCTTCAACGCGCTCGACGGCGACGACAAGCTCTTCGTACATCACTCGCGCCTCTGCACTTTGACCAGCGTCGTGCAGGCACATGGCAAGCCCGGTCTTGGTAACCAGGTACCGTTGGTGTTCGGTGCCATAGAGCTGCTCTGCGAGGACAAGACCTTGGCGCCCGTATGCAATCGCCGCGTCATAATTACCCAATAGGTATTCGGACTTTCGAGCCAAGTTGATCAAGGCGAGTCGCGACTCGCTGATCGCCTCGGACCGATCCCGATCGAGCAGGTCGCGGACCAGGATCGCGCCCTGTGCCCGGGTGTTGTCATACATGATCAAGTTGCTGGCATGGGCCTGTGCTGCGGCTCTGGTAATGGCATCGTCCGGTCCCAGCGCAGCCAATGAATCGCGATAGACCGCCTCGGCGATCGGTCGGGTGTCAACCAGATTCAGCTGCCTCTCGACGTCGAGCGCGAACTTCCGAATCTTCAGCTGCCAGCGCGGACTGCTGGCTTCCGGGCGAGTCAGCATCTCCGCGAGTTTGCCCCGGACAGCCTGAGCCCTGCCCATGTCGGATTCGGCGAAGGCGACGCTAAAATCTGCCTCCAGCTTTTGTACCGGATCGGCGGCTGTCTCTGCCGCCTGTTTCGCCAATTCCAGCTCATCCTGATAGGCACCCAAGGTACCGTAGACACCCGACAAGGCCAGCAGCAGCTTGGTGCGTGTCGCCGGATCCAGATCCTCCCGGCGGCTCAGCGCCAGACGCGCCTGGCGCATCACGTCCATGGCGCTCAGCTTCTCTCCCCGGTTGCGGCTCGGATCGGCCGCGCGGAAGGCGTCGATCATCATGCTGCTGACCATCTCCGCGCGGGTGCTTTCGCGGATGGCCTCATCACGTTGATAGCGGAAGACCACGGCGGCGCTAATGATGACGGTAGCTAGTGTCAGCAACATGGCACTGGCCAGCCGATGGCGTCTGAGGAAGCGCGCCAAGGTACCAGCGATGCGAGGCGCGCAGGCTGATCGGGCGGTGGTCGAGCAGACTCTGGATGTCGTCGATCAGCGCGCCGGCCGAGGCGTAGCGCAGTTGCGGCTCCTTGCGCAGCGCGTGCAAGACGATGCGGTCGAGATCGCCCTGCAGTTCGCGTCGGGCATAGGGCACATCGGCACCAAGAACCGAGCTTGGCGGCACCGGCATCTGTGTCTGGATGCGCGCCCGAGCCTCATTGAAACTCAGGCCGCTCAGATCCAGCGGCAAATGGCCGGTCAACAGTTCGTACAGCAGGCCACCGAGCGCATAGATGTCCACCGAGACGCTGTCGGCATCGCCATCGATCTGCTCGGGGGCCGCGTGTTTGAGGGAGAAGTAACGGGCCTCGGGCGCGGTTTGACCATCCAGGTGGCCAAGCTCAAGATCCTGCTGCAAGGGCTTGGCGATGCCAAAGTCCAGCAGCTTGGGCTCGCCCTGGGCGTCCACCATGACGTTGCCGGATTTGAGATCCCGATGCACCACCAACTGCCGATGGGCGTGATCCACCGCCGATGCAATCTTGACGAACAGCTCCAGTCGTTGCCGCAGCGACAGCCGGCGCGCTCGCGCGTAGTCGAGTATCGGCGTGCCAGGGACAAATTCCATGGCGACATAGGGCGAGCCATCCGGGCATTCGCCAGCGTCGATGAACCGGGCAATGTTGGGATGGTTGAGCCTTGCAAGGATCCTGCGTTCCCGGGCAAAACGCTCCAACAGATCGCGACCACCATAGGCGCCGCGGATGGTCTTGATGGCCACGCTTTGCTCGACGCGTCCGTCCTTGCGATGGGCCAGATACACACGACCCATGCCGCCTGCGCCGATCAGTCTTTCCACGGCAAAACTGCCGATGCGGCTGCCGGGAAGAATGTCAGGTTCGACCAGCTTCCCCAGGGCGACCGCGGCTGGCTGTGGTTCGGGCACGCCCTGATCGTCGGCCCGAAGCAAATCGGCAACCATGGCGCGCAAATCACCATCCTCACCACAGTCGCGCAACAACGCGGCGTCGCGTTCGGCAGCTGGCAGATCGACGATACGGTCAAACACCGTTTGCGCGCGACGCCACAGGGCAGGATCCAGCTTCAGCATTCGAGTCAGATGGGCACGGTAGCTTGGGTGGTTGATGGGCGAACTGCTCAATCGATGAGCAAAAGCGAGGGGCCTATCGATCAGGATTTGGGTGCTGTACGAGCGCCGGCAACAAGATGTAGGTTCACTTCATTTCTCCTATCAGCGGTTCGGCATTTGCAAGCTTTTGAGCAAGTTCCTGCGATCCGACTCGGGCGCGATCCGCACCTAGAGCCGCTATTCGTCGTTCGACTTCCTCTTTGCGGCCCAAGCGCGCCCTCGGCCACCGCAGCAAGAAGTTGTGCCTCAGCAATGAAGGCCTCAGACACATCGGCCGTTCGAAGGAAAACCTTGTTGGCCTCCATAGCGGCCGCCAGAGAGGCTTCTTCGTACTGATGGTCGAGCAAGAGTGAGGAGGACCTGCCCAGCCAGAAGAAACCCACTTGGCGACTTTCCGGTGGAAGTGCACGTTTGGCAACGTTAACCGCCAGTTCGGACATTGCGAGTGCTTGAGGAACGTCGTAGGGCTCTTGGATGGCAGCGTTACATGCATTGTGGGCAAAAGAGCAGCCAGAAGGCTGCTGTCGGGACCAACGACGCGATTGGCTCTTTCCACCGCGCTCAAGAAGACAGACCGCGCCTCTGCGATTTGACCAGACTTCAGAAGCGTGGATGCCAATGCGCTTTCGGCCGTCAGATAGGTTGTATGCTTCGAACCGTAGAGCCTCTCAGCCATACTGATTAATTGATAAGAATAAGCGAGCGCCTGGTCTGTATTACCTAAATCCCTTTCTGTAATAAGTGCCAGTCGAATTATGTTATATCGGTCAGGACTTAGTGCCTCCGAATGGTCACGCCTCACCAAATCCCGGACAAAACCGCTCCTTCCTGCAATTTTTCTTTGTTATTGATGAGATTGGTGCCGTAGGCTAGGGCGGCACTGGTAGTGATTGGATCGTCCGGGCCAAGCATTGCTAGCGCGTCTTCATAGATCGATTTTGAAATCGGCGATGTGTTCACCAGATTCAGCCGGCTTTCAACCTTCAATGAAAACTGCCGCAAGCGTAGCTGCCAGCGCGCCCCACTGGCTTCTGGTCTTTCTAGCAACTCGGCCACGTGGTCCTTGGCCGTAAGGGCCTCGCCCAGATTGAATTTCGCGTCGGCAACACTCAGTTCCGCCTCAAGCCGCTGCTCGGGATCAGATGCCGCCGCAAGCGCCTGCTGAGCCAATTCCAATGCTTCCTGATTGGAACCCAGAGAGGCGTGCACCTGCGACAAGGTCAACAGCAACTTTGATCGCGTCGCCGGATCCAGATCATCCCGACGACTCAGGGCCAAGCTTGCCTGACGCATCACTTCCCTGGCAGTCAGCTTCTCGCCACGATTGCGACTCGGATCGGCCGCGCGGAAAGCGTCAATCATCATGCTGCTGACCATCTCCGCGCGGGTGCTTTCGCGTATTGCCTCATCACGTTGATAGCGGAAGACCACGGCGGCGCTGATGATGACGGTAGCTAGTGTCAGCAACATGGCACTGGCCAGCCGATGGCGTCTGAGGAAGCGCGCCAGCAGGTACCAGCGATGCGAGGCGCGCAGGCTGATCGGGCGGTGGTCGAGCAGACTCTGGATGTCGTCGATCAGCGCGCCGGCCGAGGCGTAGCGCAGTTGCGGCTCCTTGCGCAGCGCGTGCAAGACGATGCGGTCGAGATCGCCCTGCAGTTCGCGTCGGGCATAGGGCACATCGGCACCGAGGACCGAGCTTGGCGGCACCGGCATCTGTGTCTGGATGCGCGCCCGAGCCTCATTGAAACTCAGGCCGCTCAGATCCAGCGGCAGATGGCCGGTCAACAGTTCGTACAGCAGGCCACCGAGCGCATAGATGTCCACCGAGACGCTGTCGGCATCGCCATCGATCTGCTCGGGGGCCGCGTGTTTGAGCGAGAAGTAACGGGCCTCGGGCGCGGTTTGGCCATCCAGGTGGCCAAGCTCAAGATCCTGCTGCAAGGGCTTGGCGATGCCGAAATCCAGCAGCTTGGGCTCGCCCTGGGCGTCCACCATGACGTTGCCGGGTTTGAGATCCCGATGCACCACCAACTGCCGATGGGCGTGATCCACCGCCGATGCAATCTTGACGAACAGCTCCAGTCGTTGCCGCAGCGACAGCCGGCGCGCTCGCGCGTAGTCGAGTATCGGCGTGCCAGGGACAAATTCCATGGCGACATAGGGCGAGCCATCCGGGCATTCGCCAGCGTCGATGAACCGGGCGATGTTGGGATGGTTGAGCCTTGCAAGGATCCTGCGTTCCCGGGCAAAACGCTCCAACAGATCGCGACCACCATAGGCGCCGCGGATGGTCTTGATGGCCACGCTTTGCTCGACGCGTCCGTCCTTGCGATGGGCCAGGTAGACACGACCCATACCGCCTGCGCCGATCAGTCTTTCCACGGCAAAACTGCCGATGCGGCTGCCGGGAAGAATGTCAGGTTCGACCAGCTTCCCCAGGGCGACCGCGGCTGGCTGTGGTTCGGGCACGCCCTGATCGTCGGCCCGAAGCAAATCGGCAACCATGGCGCGCAAATCACCATCCTCACCACAGTCGCGCAACAACGCGGCGTCGCGTTCGGCAGCAGGCAGATCGACGATACGGTCAAACACCGTTTGCGCACGACGCCACAGGGCAGGATCCAGCTTCAGCATTCGAGTCAGATGGGCACGGTAGCTTGGGTGGTTGATGGGCGAACTGCTCAGGCGATGAGCAGCGGTGGTAACCGCGACCGTTCCGGTCTTGATGAGCTAGTCGACAAAGCGAAGGGCTATCGATCAGGGCTTCGCAGTTGTGAGGGCGCGGTATTCTAGACACCCTTCAAAACAAATGTAACTGCATAATGAGCGAGTACCGGCACTAATCCGTATCCACTGCGCCGAGTCCGCTAGAATCGGTGACTCGTGATTCAGGCGTGTGCAAGTCCATGAAGCCGATCACCGATCTGCTGATGCGTTGGCGCGGCGGCGACAAGGCAGCCGAAGCCGAACTGATCGAAGCGGTCTACCCGGCTCTGCGGGAAATCGCCCGCGTGCAGTTGCGGCGCAACGGCGGCGCCACCATGCAGGCGACGGAACTGGCCAACGAGGCCTACGAACGGCTGATGTCGGTGCATTCGGTCGAGTGGCAGGACCGCCAGCATTTCATGGCCATTGCCGCGACGGTGATCCGACGGGTACTGGTCGATTATCTGCGCGAGCGTTCGCGGCAGAAGCGCGGCGGTGGTGTGGCCGCAGTACCCTTGCATGACTTGCTGGACAGCCAACACCCGTCGAGCGGCGATCACCTGGATTGGCTGATGCTGGACCAGGCACTCACCGAGTTTGCCCGGGTTGAACCCGAAACGGCCCGGGTGGTGGAACTGCGCTTGTTCGGAGGCATGTCGGTCGAGGAGATTGCCTCGGTCTGCGGCTCGTCGACCGCCACCGTGGGGCGCCAGTGGCGCTTTGCCCGCGCCTGGATCGCCACCAGTCTGGCTTTGCCGGCGCCGCCTTGAATCCAGGGTTGGTCAGGCCGCGCCGCGGGCGTTGTCTGAGTTTGACGGGCGATGCCGTCACCTAGCCCGCATTTCTCACACCTGCGCGAGCAGGCGCCCCCAATTCGCTAGAGGTACAAGGCGATTCCGAGGCATGCAGCAGTCACAGAGTGCTTGGCTGCATCTGCCCGCTTTGCGGACCTCGCTGGTTCTTTGCGACTATCGCTGCGTTGCTCCTCCTCGCAATGGAATCACCATTCCTCGTCGTCGCGCCTTGCGCTAGTCGCAAAGCCCTGCGCGATCTTCCGCAACAGGTGTGAGAAATGCGGGCTAGGCCCTGCGGGCCAAAGTGACCTACGACAGCTACGGGTCCAGCCTCGGCTGTTCCAGCGACTGGCGCAGCGCGGCGAAGCCCTCCGCCATGCTGACTTTGGGCCGATAGCCGAAATCACGCTCGGCGGCGCTGATGTCGTACCAGTGTGCCGTCGCCAGCTGATCCGCCAGGAAGCGGGTCATGATCGGCTCGCCGGACAAACGCAGCAACCGGTAGACGGATTCCAGGGTAAAACCGAGCCCATAGGCCAGGCCGAAGGGGATGCGGCGATGCACCGGCGCCAGACCGGCGCATTCCAGCATGCGATTGATCATGTCCTCGGTGGCGATCGGCTCGCCATTGGAGATGAAATAGGCATTGCCTGCCGTGGCCGATTTGGGCGCCAGCGCAGCAGCGGCCTGCAAGTGGGCTTGGGCGGCATTATCGATGTAGGTGGCATCGATGCGCTTGCCGGGTTTGCCGACGAAGCGCAGCCGCCCGGCGCGGGCGCGCTCGATGATGCGCGGCAGCAGATGATTGTCGCCGGGCCCCCAGATCAGATGTGGCCGCAGCGCGCAGGTGGCCAGCGCCGGGCCGTTGGCGGCGATGACTTCGCGCTCGGCGATGGACTTGGTTAGCGGATAGTGGGCGAGGAAGCGGCGGGCGTAGGGCACGCGCTCGTCGACCCCTTCCAGATCGCCACCTTCGTGGACCACGCTGGGGGTGGAGGTGTAGACCAGTCTGCCGATGCCGTGCTTCTGGCAGGCGGCGAGCACATTGCGGGTGCCGAGGACATTGATCCGATGGTAGTCGGCATGGCTGCCCCAGTGACCGGCCTTGGCCGCCACATGGAAGATCAGATCGCAGCGACGCGACGCGGCCGCGACGGTTTGGGCATCGCCGATGTCACCCTGATGGACGCGCACGCCCATGGCACTGAGCTCGGGCGCGTCAGAGCGCTGCAAGGCAACCACCTCATCGCCCTGCTCGATGAGCGCCCGGCAGATAGCTCCGCCCAGGAATCCGCCGCCGCCGGTGACGAGGGCCTTCATGGGACGGGGAACGGGGCGCGGGGCACGAGGCAGGGGAAAGCAAGAGCGGAAGCGCGGCCCGATTCGCCTGCTGTGGGAGCGGGCTCTGCCCGCGACAAGGAGTCGCGGCTGAAGCCGCTCCCACAGGTGTCCGACGAACCCTGCCTTTCCCCTGCCCCGTACCCCCTTCCCCGTGCCCCGTCACTCACGCTTGCCGCTCCGTTCCAATGGCCACTTTGGGCACCTGCAGGCCCAGCCGCTCGCCGGCCCAGCGCTTGAGGTACTCGCGACCGATCTTGGCATTGTGGCGAATGTCGACCGGAAAGCGCGGGTAGTAGAGCACGCGCTGGATGCCTCGGGTGTGGGCGTGGCGGGTAGCGATCTGCAGCAGCTCCTCGGTGATGCGCGCCTGCTGCTCGCGGCCGACGCCAGGCTCCAGCTCCACGATCAGGATCGGCTCTTCGGCCCCCTGCTCACCCAGCCCCACCAGCGCCGTGCGGAAAACCTGCGGATGGGTGTTGAAGATCGGTTCCACCTGTTCGGTGCAGATCGGGCCACCCTCGGCCTCGACTCGCTGCGAGCGTCGTCCGCACATCCACAGCAACCCGCCTTCGTCGAAGTAACCAAGATCACCCATGCGATGCACGGTGCGCTCGCCGTCGCGGATCTTGCCGACTCGATCTGCGTCGGGTCGATTGAAATAGCGCTCGGTGGCAGTGGGTCCGACCACGGTGATCTCGCCCACCACGCCTGGCGGCACCAGCAGATCATCGCTCCACTCCGGAACGGCGTCATCGGTGATGCGGATGATCCGCACCTGATTGGGCGCCACCACACGTCCGACCAGTGTACCGGCACCCTGTTCGGTGCGCGCTCGCGCCACTTCGGTCAATTCCCGGCCCTCGACCACCGCCACTGGCAGGCATTCGGTGGCGCCGTACGGTGTCCACAGGCTGGCACCCTCGGGCAGCAGTTTGCGCATGCGCTCGACCACGGCCACCGGCACCGGCGCGCCCGCCGAGATCACCCGTTTGAGTGTCGGTAACTTGACCCCGCGCGGCGCGCCCCAGCGCGACAGGGCATTGACCAACGCCGGCGAGGCAAACAGATTGGTCACGCCGAAATCGTGGATGGTCTGGATCAGCTTGCCGGGATCAGCCATGGCCGGCCGGGTCGGATCCATTTCCGGAATGACCGTGGTCATGCCGAGCGCCGGATCAAACAAGGCAAATGGGGGAAAGGTGGGCAGATCGATCTCACCCGGCTGGATGTCGAAGGCCTCGCGCAGCAACTCGACCTGGGCCATGAAATGCCGATGCTGGTAGACCACGCCCTTGGGCACGCCGGTCGATCCGGACGTGAACAGGATGGCGGCCGGGTCGTCCTCGCGGGTATCGGCCAGCACCGCCGGGCAACGATGACGGGCGTCGGTGCCTTCGCGACCGGTCTTCAGCAACTCAGCGTAGCTGTGGCCGCCCCACATGAAGCGCGGACCCACGGTGACCAGGGTGCGGATGGTCTTGCGACCCCAACCCAGGGCCACGCGCGCAGCATGCGCCAGCGGGATACCGATGAAGGCCTGCGGCTCGGCTTCGGCCAGACATTGCTTGAGCGCCGTGCGCGCGATACCGGGGTCGATCAATACCGGCACCGCGCCAGCCTTGAACAAGGCGTACATGAGCACGAACAGCTCGACGCTCGGCCGCACCATCAGCACCGTGCGCACGCCCTTGCCGATGCCGACCTTGTCCAGGCCGCAGGCAATCGCATCCGACTCCTCATCGAGCTGGGCATAGGTCAGATGGGTATGCGCGGGTCGGCCGGCGATATCGCTGCCACAGGGGACAAAGATCGCGATCTGATGAGGCCGTTCCCGCGCCATGCGCGTCAGGGCGGACGCGATATTGGCGCTATCCATGAGTCGTGGCAGGCAGAAGGGGGCGCAAGCGTGCCGTGTCGGCGCCGAGCGGTCAACTTCCGGCGCAGCCAAAGCGGTTGTTGCCGCCCTCCCCCCGTCATCACCATGAGAGTCCCGGTCGCCCCTGGCGGCGCGCCTATTCGCGCATCAAACATGGGAGGGCGCGAGGGCGCGCAAAGGCGGCCTCACCGCGACTTCTTGATCTTGCGTGCTCTCGTGCCCTCTCGCCCTCGTGCCCTCAAATCAATGGCTTACCGTATGCTTGGTGGGAGCGACGGGTCGCCACTGCGCAGCTGAGCTTCCACGGCGCTGACGCGCTGTGTCAACGGCGCCAGCCGAGGGTCGCCACGCGCACTCTGTTGAAGTTGCGCCGTGCGCAGGTGAGCTCGTTCCATGGCTACCGGGTCGGCTGCGGCCGCCGCCGTTTCCACCCAGGCACTGGCCGCCGCAAAGGCGGCGTCGCGGTCATGCGGACGCAGCTCGGCGGCACGCTCGAACGCCTGCGCAGAAGCTCGCAACAGGGCCGCACTTTCGCCGGGCGCCGCTGCCAGCGCCTGCAGATAGTGCTGCTGCCCGGCGACAAACTCGTTCTGCGAGGCCAGGGCCGGCGCCAACTGCTGCTGCAGCCGTGCCGGCAGCCACTGCGCCGCCGCCAGCGCGCCCAGCAGCAACAGGCCCATCACCGGCATCCGCATTCCACCGAACCGTGGGACCAGCCCAGGGACGGAAGCGTCACTCGTTCTGCCCGGGTTGCCGACCAGCCCCAAGGCGCAGCCGATCCACACCCAGGCCAGGCTGCGGTCGCCGCTGAGCGCGAAACTCGCCTGCAGATGCAGCAACCATGCGGCCAGCGCCAGTCCCAGTGCCGCGGCTTCCTGGCGTCTGCTGCCCCCGACGTCGAGACCACGCCGCAGCGCGCAGGCCACGGCCCAGATCAAGATCAGACTGGACACCAGGCCGAACAATCCGGTCTCCAGCAAGCCATCGAGCAGGCCCTGATGCGCACGGTCAGCCGCCCATGACAGCGCCTCGGAACGCGCGCCCGTGCCGGCCCTGCCGACATTGTCGAGCGCAGACTGCTGTTGGTCTGGCCCGTACCCGAACCACGGGCGCAGTGCCGGACGGCGATCAGATTGGCCCTGGGCATCCAACACCGGTTGGGGGTCGGTCAGCGCCTGTGCCGCGATGCGCCACAGATAAGCCCGATCATGAAGCGAAGCCGGCCGCCAAGCCGCCAGCACGACGGCGGCCAACAGCAGCATCAGCAGCAGCGGCACGCCCAGCCTGAGCCGGCGTGGATTCCACAACAGCCACAGCGCCAGTCCGGCCAGCGTCAACGCCAGCACAGCGCTTCGAGACTGGGTGAGCAACAGCGCGGTCAGTTGCAGGCCAACCGGAATCCACCACAGCCGGCTCGCGCCCGAGCGCAGATTCAGCAGCGAAGACGGCAACAGCAGAATGAGCCATCCGGCGAGGGTCGTGGCATTGCCCAGCGTCGCCGCCGGGCGATGATCCGTGGGTGTATCCCAATGAATCGGATCCAGTCCGACGCGCTGCAGCAGGGCATAGGTCGAGACGGCAGCGCCCAGCAGCGCCGCACGGCGATAGAGCAGGCAGCGCTCGGCCTCGGTGCAGGTACTGGCAGCCAGGGCCAGGATGACCACAGCCATGGCGATCAACAGCCCTTGTGCGCGCGCGTGCGATCCGATCAGTGCCGCGGAAGGCTCCAATGCCAGCAGTGCAGCAGCCAGTGCAGCCATCATCACTCCGAGCAATGGCCAAAGCGCCCTGCGCCGGGTGGAAATCTGGATCCAGGGAATCAACCATGCGCTCGCCAGCGCGATTCCAGTCACCTTGAGCGCCTCTGATCCGCCCGGCCATACCACGAGGGAAGACCAGATCAGGGACAGCGTCAGCAGTGTCACAGGCTTGGGCATCGGCTCCCCCGTGTCAGGCCACACTATTGATGCCGTCGAACCCACTCCGCAAGTTCGATGGACCAAAAATAGAAGGCCCCGGACGTTGGGGAGCGCCCGGGGCCTGGGGGCCGTAGAGACGGATGGGGATGTCCAGTCTCCACTTTGAAGGTTCACTATTGGGGGAGGAGTGAACCGGGCCGAGCTGTGTCAGCCCGAACCCATAGATAGGTTGCCGCAAACGAAGTTCCCCTGACAATGCCGAAGGTCATCGGTCACATTTAGACAGAACTAACGGCACTCGTTGCGAACTTCTGATTCAGCCATCAGCAAGGCAGGTTTTTTGCGTCCAGCTTGTTGAAGGCAAAGGAAATATTCAGACTCCGACCGCGGCAGCCACCATAATGCGTGTGGCGGAATGCGGGCAAATGTTGCTGAACGCAAACCAACTGCCATCGATAGCGAGGTAAACAATCAATAAGCCGATCGCCAACGGGCCTGATCCGGCTGCCGCCTTCTGCTTTTCGCAGACTGCGCCATTGCCGTCAACCAGTGGTTCGAGACAGATTCAGACAGCGTTCAAGGCTCGAGATCGGACGATCCCGGCGATCAACCCAGGGATCAGTGCTGTCGTCCAGGCCCGCTCGTCGGCTCGGGAAGCGGCGTTTTCCGACGCCGGATTCCCGTTACCGCAACACACCACCACTTTCGAACTTCCGAGGCTTGCGATACATTCCGCAGAAGTCTTCTGAGGTTGTGTCCGACCCATGGCAAGCAATCCACAATCCACCACGCTGTCCGGATTATCGGGTGTCGCTCGCCGACTGGTCGCGGAAGGCGCGCTGTCCGAAGCTGACGCGCGCAAGGCCTCTGAAGCCTCATCCAAGCAACGGGTTTCACTGATCGCCTATCTGATCGAGAACGGCCTGGCTGACCCCAAGGCCACCGCAGCAGCGGCCAGTCAGGAATTCGGCGTGCCCTTGTTCGACGCTCTGGCGGTAGATCTGAAGATCGCACCGATCCGGTCGATCGAGCAGGCGTTGATCGAGAAGCATCGCGCGGTGCCGCTGTTCCGGCGCGGCAATCGCATGTTCATCGGCATTGCCGATCCAACCAATGACCGGGCACTGGAGGAGATCAAGTTCCAGTCCAAGACCCTGGTCGAACCCATCATCGTCGACGACAACACGCTGACCCGCCTGATCGAGCAGGCCATGTCACAGGGCGACACCATTGCCGAAGGCATGGACGATGACGAAGGCCTGGAGAACCTGGACGTTCAGGGTGGCGACGATGACATGGAGGGCGGCTCGTCGTCGGGCGTCGATGTCCAGGGCAATGACGACACACCGGTGGTTCGCTTCATCAACAAGGTGCTGGTCGACGCCATCAAGCGCGGCGCTTCGGATATCCATTTCGAGCCCTACGAACACGCCTATCGGGTGCGCTTCCGCATGGACGGCATCCTGCGCCAGGTGGCGTCTGCGCCGGTCAAGTTGAGTGCACGCATGGCCGCGCGCCTGAAGGTGATGTCGGCGCTGGACATTGCCGAAAAGCGCGTACCGCAGGACGGTCGAATCAAGCTCAACCTGTCCAAGACCAAGGCCGTCGATTTCCGGGTCAGCACCTGTCCCACGCTGTTTGGCGAAAAGGTCGTGCTGCGTATTCTCGACGGTTCCGCCGCCAAACTGGGCATCGACAAGCTGGGTTATGAAGAAGACCAGAAAGCGCTGTTTCTCGGCGCCATCGCCAAACCCTATGGCATGGTCCTCGTCACCGGCCCTACCGGCAGTGGCAAGACGGTTTCCCTGTATACGGCACTGAATATCCTCAATACCGACGAGCGCAATATCTCGACGGCTGAAGATCCGGTTGAAATCCGCGTGACCGGGATCAACCAGGTGCAGATGAACATCAAGGCCGGCATGACCTTCGCGGCCGCCCTGCGCTCCTTCCTGCGCCAGGATCCCGACGTGATCATGGTCGGCGAGATCCGCGACCTGGAGACCGCCGAGATCGCGATCAAGGCCGCGCAGACCGGTCATATGGTGCTGTCCACGCTGCATACCAACGACGCACCACAGACCATTGCGCGCCTGATGAACATGGGCATTGCGCCCTTCAACATCACCTCGGCAGTCACGCTGGTGATCGCCCAGCGCCTGGCCCGTCGCCTGCATGACTGCAAGCGTCAGGTTTCGCTCCCCACGCATGCGCTTCTGGCGGAGGGCTTCACCGAGGAAGACATCGCCAACATGCAGCTGTACGAGCCCGTGGGCTGCGGCAGCTGCAATGAAGGCTACAAGGGCCGCACCGGCATCTATCAGGTCATGCCGCTGTCGGAAGATATCGCACGCATCATCCTGGGCGGTGGCAATGCCATCCAGATTGGTGAAGCGGCGCACGCATCAGGCATACCGGACCTGCGCCGATCGGCTTTGATGAAGGCCAAGGCTGGTATGATCTCGCTGGCCGAAATGAACCGCGTCACCAAGGACTAGAACCATGGCAACGGCGACAGCACGCGCAAAGGCTCCGACCAACCGAGGCTTGGGCGAGTTGCAGACCTTCAAATGGGAAGGCACCGACAAGCGCGGGCACAAGCTGCGCGGCGAGGAGCTCGGCAAGAACGCCAATCTGGTCAAGGCACACCTGCGCAAGCAGGGCATCAATGCCACCAAGATCGCGCAAAAGAAGAACTCCATCTTCGGCTCCTCCGGAGCAACCATCAAGCCGCGCGATATCGCCGTGGTCAGCCGGCAGTTGGCGACGATGATGAAAGCCGGCGTACCGCTGGTTCAGAGCTTCGAGATGATCGCGGGCGGACAGAACAATCCACGCCTCAAGGACATGCTGACCGCGGTCAAGACCGACATCGAGGGTGGTTCCGCACTGTCGGAAGCCATCAACAAGTTTCCGGCGTATTTTGACGAGCTCTATGTCAATCTGGTCCGTGCCGGCGAATCGGCCGGTGTGCTCGACGTGGTACTGGACACCGTCGCCACCTACAAGGAAAACATCGAATCCCTCAAGGGCAAGATCAAGAAAGCCTTGTTCTATCCACTGGCGGTCATCGCGGTCGCCATCATCGTGTCGTCAATCATCCTGATCTACGTCGTGCCGCAATTCGAGGCTGTGTTCAAGAGCTTCGGCGCCGATTTGCCAGCCTTCACCAAGATGATCGTGGGCGCGTCCAACTTCATGGTGGACTATTGGTGGTTGGTTGTGGTGATCATCGGCGGTTCGCTGTTCGGATTCACCACGGCGCTGCGACGCTCTCGCAATTTCGCGCGACTGATCGACCGAATGATGTTGAAGATGCCAGTGCTGGGGCAGATCCTGCACAATTCCGCGGTGGCGCGCTTTGCACGCACCCTGGCAATCACCTTCCGAGCCGGCGTGCCCTTGGTGGAGGCGCTGGAAACCGTGGCCGGCGCAACCGGCAACATCATCTACGATGAGGCCACCCAACGCGTGAAGGAAGACGTTTCGGTCGGCCATCAGCTCAATCTGGCCATGCGTCAGCAGAATATCTTTCCGCTGATGGTGGTGCAGATGACCGCCATTGGCGAGGAATCCGGTGCTCTGGATACCATGCTGATCAAGGCAGCGGAGTTTTATGAGCAGGAAGTCGAGAACGCGGTCGATGCGCTGTCCAGCCTGCTCGAACCCTTCATCATGGTGATCATCGGCGTGCTGGTGGGCGGCATGGTCATCGGCATGTACCTGCCGATCTTCAAGCTGGCAGCGGTGGTCTGAGCGGAGTGCTTGAACTTCTGTCGGCGGCGCCCACGGTCGGACTGCTTCTGGCCGGGGCGCTGGGCCTGATTGTCGGCAGCTTTCTGAATGTGGTCATCCTGCGCCTGCCGCCCAGGCTCGAGCATCAGTGGCGCAGCGATGCGCTGGACATGCTCGGACTTGAGCCCGCTGAGCCCGAATCGACCCCTCCCGGTTTGGTCATGGAGCGCTCGCATTGCCCGCAGTGTCTGGCGCAGATCAAGGCTTATGACAACATCCCGGTACTGAGCTATCTGCTGCTGCGCGGGCGTTGCCGGGCCTGTGGCCTGCGAATTTCCCCGCAATACCCCTTGATAGAGGCGGCCACCGGAGTGGCTACGGCGCTCTGCGTTTGGCGCTTTGGCATCAGTGCCGAAGCCCTTGGCGCGATCGTTCTGACCTGGACGCTGATTGCGCTGGCGGGCATAGACCTGCGCACCCAACTGCTGCCGGATGCGTTGACCTTGCCTCTGCTCTGGGGTGGTTTGCTGCTGTCGCTGATTCCCCTGTTCGCGGAACCGGAACAAGCCATCCTCGGCGCGGTCGTCGGCTATCTCAGCCTGTGGTCAGTGTACTGGGGCTTCAAGTTGCTGACTGGCAAGGAAGGCATGGGTTACGGTGATTTCAAGCTGCTCGCGGCTTTGGGGGCGTGGTTCGGAGTTGTCGCCATCCTGCCGATCGTGCTGCTGTCGTCGGCGGCCGGCGCGCTGATCGGCGGACTGATGATCCTGCTGCGCGGCCGCGATTCCCAGCTGCCGATGCCCTTCGGCCCCTTCATCGCCGTCGCCGGATTCAGCTACATGATCCTGGCACCGCAGTTGCGCACCTGGCTGCCGCTGCTCATCCCGGAATGAACCACCCTTTGATTGTGGGCCTGACCGGCGGGGTGGCCTCGGGCAAGTCTGCAGCCGCGACAATGCTGGCCGAACTGGGAGCAGGCATCGTCGACACCGATGTCATTGCCAGGGAAGTGGTCAGCATCGGCAGTCCCGGTCTCGCGGCGGTGGTAGAGGAGTTCGGGCCTTCGATCTTGCTGGCCAGCGGTGAGCTGGATCGGGCGCGATTGCGGGCCCTGGTGTTTGCGGACCCGGCTGCTCGCAAGCGGCTGGAGGCCATCCTGCACCCGCGCATAGGAATCGAGGCTCGGCAGCAGGTGCGGCAGACAAGCGCTGCCTATGTCTTGCTGGTGGTGCCCTTGCTGGTCGAGTCAGGCAACTATGGCTGGGTGAATCGAGTGCTGGTCGTGGATGCATCGGTTGAATTGCAGTCGCGGCTGCTGACCCGACGCGACGGCATCAGCGCTGACCTGGCCGAGCGCATGATTGCGGCGCAAGCCAGCCGCGAACAGCGTCTGAGGCAAGCCGATGATGTGCTGCGCAACAGTGCTGGACTTGCCGAGTTGGCCACTCAGGCTCGAACCCTGGACCGGCGCTACAGGGCGCTCTGCGCTCCCGGCTGAGCCCAGCGAATCCGGGTGCGCTCAGGATCGCCAGTAGGCGCGTATGCCGGCCACGCCATGGGCGCCATGGGCGATAGCGGACTCCAGCTCCGCCGGTCCTACGCCACCGAGCGCAAAACACGGCAGACAGGTCGAGCGCGCAGCCGCGCTGAAGTCAGCCCATCCCAGCGCAGAAGCCAGGGGATGACTGGCGGTCTGCTGCACCGGCGACAGCGAGACAGCGTCTGCGCCGAGTGCTTCGGCAGCCTTGAGTTCGGCGCGATCGTGGCAGGAGGCGAATAGCCAGAAGGACTCGGGTAGCGGACGCCGGTTCAGCTCCCGCAACTGGCGACTGGACAGGTGCACGCCATCAAAGCCCAATTGCAAGGCCAGATCCGGCAGGCCATGCAGCAGCACCAGAAGCTCCGGTCGCCAACTGCGGACCTGTCCCAACATGGCTTCAGCCAGGCCCTCCAATTGTGCGAGCTCGCAGGACTTGGCGCGCAGGCTGACGATGCCGATGTCGGGGTTCTCGAGCGTGCGCGCCAGATCCGACATGAACGCTTGTTGGTGACCCACGTCGGGTTCTGGTGTGATCAGATACTGCCGAGGCAAGGCCAGGCGCGCTCTGATCGGCCGATCCGGCGCCGGCATGGAGAACTGTCGCAAAGCCACCGGGGCCAGCCAGCGGAGGGCCTGGTGCTCGTGGGCGTGGGGCTCACCGTTCCAGCGCCGGCAAACAAAGGCGTGCAGATTGAGATTGCGTGGCGGGCCGCGCCAGCGCACGACGGTCAATGGCTCGGGGGCGTCGATGACAATGCCGAGCTCTTCATTCAGTTCCCGGATCAGGGCGTCGGCGGGGCGCTCGCCGACGGCAATCTTGCCTCCGGGAAACTCCCACAAGCCTCCGTCCTGACCCTGTACCGCTCGCTGGGCAATGAGCACCCGTCCCTCGCCGTCCATCAACACGCCGGCGACAACCGCCAGCGCACGCGGACCCGGGACCGGCGCCATCAGTCAGCTTGGCGCGAGCAGTCCGCGGATTGCTCCGTGGACACCCGCAGACGGACGATCAAGAGCATGCAGTCTCCACAACACTGATTGGCACCCGGACGCACGCGCCCGGGTGCATGCACCTCAATCGAGCTTGCCGTGGCAAGCCTTGTATTTCTTGCCGGATCCACAGGGGCAAGGATCGTTGCGTCCGACCTTGGCGCTACCGCGGACAATCGGCTCACCGCGTACACCGCCCTGAGCCGCGGCATCCCAACCCGAGGGTGCCAAGCCTTGAGCCTGGGCAGCTTCATCATCCACGCCCAGCGAACCGGCGTCGGCGTGCTGGAACTGCATCGGTGGTGCCTGCCGACGCTGAGCCTCGGCTTCCTCCAGATCGTTCTCACTGCGCACGCGCACCCGCGCCAGCATGCGGATGGTCTCGGACTTGACCCGCTCCAGCAGCTGCTGGAAGAGCTCGAAGGCCTCGCGCTTGAATTCCTGCTTCGGCTGCTTCTGGGCATATCCACGCAGATGAATGCCCTGGCGCAGATAGTCCATGCGCGCCAGATGATCCTTCCACTGACTGTCGAGCACGTTGAGCAGAATGGCCTTTTCGGCCATCCTGGTGATTTCCGAACCCATCACCGCTTCGCGCTCGCGGAAGTGCCGATCGACCGACTCGATGACCTTGTCAACGAGGCCTTCGGCATTGATGTCGGGATTGTCCTTGACCCAATGCTGCGGCTCGATCTCGACGCCCAGTTCGTCGGCAAAGCTGCGCTTGAGTCCATCCAGATCCCACTGCTCGTCGATCGAGTCGGCCGGGATGTGGACCCTGGCCATGCTGCGCACCACATCCTGACGTACCGAGACCAGGGTCTCCTGGACATCCTCGGCATCCATGATTTCATTGCGCTGCTCGTAGATCACCTTGCGCTGATCATTGGCAACATCATCGAAATCCAGCAGATGCTTGCGGATGTCGAAATTGTGAGCCTCGACCTTGCGCTGGGCATTCTCGATGGCACGATTGACCAGCGGATGCTCGATCGACTCGCCCTCCTTCATGCCCAGCCGCTGCATCAGGCCAGCCAGTCGGTCGGAGGCGAAGATGCGCATCAGCGAATCTTCGAAAGCCAGATAGAAGCGCGAGGAACCCGGGTCACCCTGACGACCGGAACGACCACGCAGCTGGTTGTCGATGCGGCGCGACTCGTGGCGTTCTGTGCCGACGATATGCAACCCGCCCGATTGCAGCACTTCTTCGTGGCGACGTTTCCACTCGCTGCGCACCGCTTCGCGCTCGGCGTCGGTAGCTTCTTCGCCGAGACCGTGCAATTCGGCTTCCAGACTGCCGCCGAGCACGATGTCAGTGCCGCGGCCGGCCATGTTGGTGGCGATGGTGACTGCACCCGGACGCCCGGCCTGAGCCACGATATGGGCCTCACGCTCGTGCTGCTTGGCGTTCAGCACTTCGTGGGGAATGCCTTCCTTCTTCAACAGCCCGGCGAGCAGCTCGCTGGTTTCGATGGAGGTAGTGCCCACCAGTACCGGCTGGCGCTTGGCTCGACGCTCGCGGATGTCTTCGACGATCGCAGCGAACTTGTCCTTGCGCGTCAGGAACACCAGATCGGTGGCGTCCTTGCGGATCATCGGCCGATGGGTGGGAATGACGATGACTTCCAGGCCGTAGATGCTCTGGAACTCATAGGCTTCGGTATCGGCCGTACCGGTCATGCCCGCCAGCTTCTTGTACATGCGGAAGAAGTTCTGGAAGGTGATCGAGGCCAGCGTCTGGTTCTCGCGCTGGATCGGCACGTTTTCCTTGGCCTCGATGGCCTGGTGCAGACCGTCCGACCAGCGCCGTCCGGCCAATGTACGCCCGGTGAATTCGTCGACGATGATGACCTCGCCGTCGCGCACGATGTAATCGACATCGCGCTGGTACAGGTGGGTGGCACGCAGCGCCGCGTTCAGATGATGGACAACGGCCAGATTCTGCACGTCATAGAGGCTTTCGTCCGGCTTGATGATGCCGTTCTCGGCCAGAATCTGTTCGACCCGATGCATGCCCTGCTCGGACAGATGCACCTGCTTCTGCTTTTCGTCGACCCAGAAATCGCCCTCTTCTTCCTCGGTCTTCTGCTTCTTCAGCTGCGGTGCAATGCGGTTGATCTTGACATAGAGCTCAGGCGATTCATCGGCCGGGCCGGAGATGATCAGCGGCGTGCGCGCTTCGTCGATCAGGATGGAATCCACTTCGTCGACGATGGCGTAGTGCAATCCGCGCTGCAGCCGGTCGGCCGGCTGGAAAGCCATGTTCGAGCGCAGATAGTCGAAACCGTATTCGTTGTTGGTGCCGTAGGTGATGTCGCAAGCGTAGGACTGGCGTTTGGACTCCATGCTCTGTCCGGGCACGATGACGCCCACGGTCATGCCCAGCGCCGCATAGACCGGTGTCATCCAGGCCGCGTCACGCTTGGCCAGGTAATCATTGACCGTGACCACGTGCACACCCTTGCCGGGCAGCGCATTCAGATACACCGGCAGCGTCGCCACCAGGGTCTTGCCCTCACCGGTGCGCATCTCGGCAATCTTGCCCTGATGCAGCACCATGCCGCCGATCAGCTGCACGTCGTAGTGGCGCAGCCCCAGCGTGCGCCGGGCAGCCTCGCGTACCGCGGCAAAAGCCTCGGGCAGAAGCTGGTCTTCGCTCTGGCCATCGGCCAGGCGCTTGCGGAATTCATCTGTCTTGGCGCGCAGTTCAGCGTCGCTCAACGCCTGAAAACTGGCTTCGAGCTCGTTGATGCGAGCGACGGTCTTGCGCATGCCGCGAACGACGCGATCGTTGCGGCTACCGAAGATCCGGGTCAAAAGGGCGTTGAACATAGGGGAGGTGTGAAGGCTGGATGAGGAAAGCAGGGCCGCGAGTCTACCCGATTCAGTTCGGGGAGGCCTACGGAAGGTGGCCGCGGCTTCCGAGCCCGCAGCGAATCCAGGGAGTTGGGGACGTTCTCCGCAGAATCAAGGCAGACCGATCAACACCAGCGCCGGACGCGACGACAGTAATCCCGATAGGACTGGCCAAAATGAGCGGCGATGGCCTCCTCTTCGGCTGAGATCTGATAGCGGTTGAGGTACAGCACGAACAGCGGCAGCAGCGCCATGCCGATGGGTTGCCCCATCCATGCTGCGAGTGCAGCCAGTACCAGCAGCATGCCCAGATACATCGGATTTCGGCTGAAGCGGAAGATTCCGATGGTGACCAGCGCCGACACGCGATCTGGATGCATCGGGTGCACGGTCGTCCGCGCGCGCCGGAACTCGAGCACGCCGGCCATGGCAATGAGCACACCCGAGGTGGCCAGAAGGATCGCCAGCAGGTAGCGCGGCCACGGCGGAATCGACCAGACGTGCAGCCATTTGCCTGAGCCGGCAATGGCGAGCGCCACAATGGCAAAGACCACGAGGGGCGGGACTCGCAGCTTCAAATCAGGCACCGGCTTGCTTCCTCGCTCGCCCGGGCGAGAGCAAGATCGCTCAGCGGATCGCGCTGACGAACTTCTTCGGGTTGATCGGCTTGCCGTCCTGCCAGACCTCGAAATGCACATGGGACCCGGTGGCGCGACCCGTGGCGCCCATCTTGGCGATCAGCTGGCCACCGGTGACCACATCACCGACCTTGACCAGATTCTTGTCGTTGTGGGCATAGCGGGTGGTGTAGCCATTGCCATGATCGATGTCGATCATGTTGCCGTAGGAGGGATGGCGTCCGGCGAAGACCACCACGCCACTGGCCACGGTGAGCACGTCAGCGCCCTTGACGCCATCGAAATCGATGCCGGAGTGAAAGGCTCGGGTGCCGTTGAAGGGGTCGATGCGCATGCCGAATTGAGAGGCCATGAAGCCCGAGCGCACGGGCATGCCGGAGGGCATGAATTCAGCATCGAGATCACGATCCAGCAGCAGCGTTTCCAGCACACCCAGCTGTTCGGCCTGGGTATCAAACTGGGCGCGCAGCCGCACCAATGTGTCCGAGAACTGCGGCGCGAAATAGTCGTCGTCGATCGGAGCGTGGCTTTCCGGGCCACCGATGCTCGGGGCCTTGTCGAAATCAAATTCGCCATCGTCGAGCTTGCCCATGCGGGTCAGCCGCTGACCGAGGGCATTCAGGCGCGTGGCCTGGGCCTGCAGTTCGCCCAGCTGGATGGCCAGAGCGTCGAGATCGCGCCGGGATTGCGCCTCGGTCTGATCCAGTTGTTCCTTCTGCGCGATCAGCTGCGCTCGCAGGCTTTCGACATCCCCGGCGCTCAGGCCCTCGACGTTGCCGAAGCCGCGACCGGCCATGAAGCCGAGACTGACGATTGTGCCCAGCACGATCAGGGCAGCACTCGCACAGAGCCAGCGAGTGCGGGTACACGCCAGATTGAACTGACGCGAACCGGAATTGGGACCACCTACCAGTATGATGTTCATGCTCTCCAGACCTTCGTCACCTTCGCCGGTGCGCAAAACACGAGATTCGCAATGGCCCGCTATCCCGCGCTTGGTGAAACCCTCCAGGACATGCCCAGCCTGGCGGCGCTCGTTGCCGAAGCGCGCCGCATCGGGGATCTGGACCAACGCCTGCGCGCCGTCCTGCCACCTCGATTGGCTGCCCAGTGCCGCCTCGCCAATTGCCGCGACGGTCAGCTGGTGTTCCTGGCGCGTACACCCGAATGGGCGTCCAAGCTGCGCCTTTCGAGCCGACAACTCCTCGACGAGGCCAAATTGGCACTCGCTGTAGAGGACTTGCGACTCACCGTGAAGGTCGCGCGTCCTGATGCGAATTCCCCGTTCGCATAAGTTCGAACGACCTCGTTCAGTTGCGACGCCCGACTAGCCGTCGCTTCCGAACCAACCGACAAACGCCGGCTGTTGTCGTGGCCCTAGGGCCGTTCAGCATCCTGCTGAAGATCTTCCCTGACTGCTTTGTTCTTCTTGGTGGTGTTGCCGCCGACCGGGCAGTGGTCGGCGCCCACATCTACACCGCCTGAGCGGGATGGGCGTAGGAAATCGGTACCTCTTCCGGGCGGTCGAATACGACTTCTTCCCAGGCGCTCTCGTCGGCCACCAGGGCACGCAAGAGTCTGTTGTTGAGGAAGTGACCGGACTTGTGTCCGTAGAACGCACCGATCAGGCTGTGTCCCAGCAGATACAGATCTCCAATCGCGTCCAGAATCTTGTGCTTGACGAACTCGTCCTCGTAGCGCAAACCGTCTTCGTTGAGCACGCGGTAGTCGTCGAGCACGATGGCATTGTCCATCGAACCGCCGAGCACCAGATTGCGCTCGCGCAACATCTCGAGGTCGCGCATGAAACCGAAGGTACGAGCGCGGCTCACTTCCTTGACGAAGGACGTGGTCGAGAAATCAATCTCGGCCTTGCAGGTCTTCTGGCTGAAGGCCGGGTGATCGAATTCGATCGAGAACCCCACCTTGAAGCCATCGAAGGGCTCGAATCGCGCCCACTTGTCGCCATCGCTGACGACGATTTCCTTGCGGATGCGGATGAAGCGCTTGTGGGCGTTCTGCTCTTCGATGCCCGCCGACTGCAGCAGGAACACGAAGGGACCGGCGCTGCCATCCATGATCGGCACTTCCGACGCGGACAGATCGACATAGGCATTGTCGATGCCCAGTCCGGCGAATGCGGACAGCAGATGCTCGATGGTGGCGACGCGAACGCCATCGCGCACCAGGGCGGTAGACAGGCTGGTGTCGCCCACATTCTCGGCGCGCGCATGCAGACAAACCGGTTCAGCAAGATCGGTGCGGCGGAAAACGATGCCGGTGTTGACGGCCGCAGGCCGCAACGTCATGTACACCTTCTGACCGGAATGAATGCCTACGCCCGTTGCTCGGATGACGTTCTTCAACGTGCGCTGACGAATCATCGTGTGTGGTCTCGGCTGCGATCGGGCAATACGGCCGACGGATCGTAGCACACGAGATTGACCGAGCAAAGACGCCAGTAGCGCCCGGCGCAACAAACTGTTGCGTCGCAACCACAGATGGCGGGGTTGTGCACAGATACAACAACCCGTGATGGCGCCCCGACCATCAATGCCGGGGCTGATTGGAATAACGCGAAATGCCGCCGCCGGGGGCCATCCCTGCCCCCGGCGGCGCTGGCTGTCACGCGCGCCGACGCCCGCCGCCTGAGCGGTCGGGTGTCGCGATGTCCGGCGCCTCAGTCGGCCTGACGGCGCAGGAAGGCGGGAATGTCCAGATAGTCGTATTCGGTGTCCGCCGCTGCCTGCGGTGCGGCGGCAGCTGCCGATGCGGAGCCACCAGTCCCGAAGCGGCGCGCCTGCTGCTGCGGACGCAGGGTGGGCTGCGGCTCGACACTCATCGGTGCAACCTCAACCTCCGGCGCACGCACCACGCGGAAGTTGTTGCGCATCGGCGGCCCGGCGAAAACATCTGCCGGTACCCGCTGGGCCTGCCGGTTGAGACCCGTGGCCACCACCGTCACCCGGATCTCGTCTTCCAGATCCATGTCGAGCACGGTGCCGATCTTGATGTTGGCGTCATCAGCGGCGAACTCGGCCACGGTCTGGCCGACTTCGTTGTATTCGCGCATGGTCAGGTTCGGGCCCGAGGTGATGTTCACGAGAATGCCGCAGGCACCCTTGAGGTTGATGTCTTCCAGCAGCGGATTGCCGATGGCGGCCTCGGTGGCGGCCACGGCGCGATCGTCGCCCTTGGCCTTGCCGGTGCCCATCATGGCCAGACCCATCTCGCTCATCACCGTGCGCACGTCGGCAAAATCGACGTTGATCAGGCCCGGTCGGGTGATCAGGTCGGCAATGCCCTGAACCGCGCCGAGCAGCACATCATTGGCTTCGCGGAAGGCATTCAGCAGCGAGACCTCGCGGCCGAGCACGGTCAGCAGCTTCTCGTTCGGAATGGTGATCAGGCTGTCCACATGCTGGGCCAGTTCCTCGATGCCCTTCATGGCCACCTGCATGCGCCGACGCCCTTCGAAGGGGAAGGGCTTGGTGACGACGGCCACGGTCAGGATGTCCAGATCCTTGGCAATCTGGGCGATGACAGGTGCCGCGCCGGTGCCGGTGCCGCCTCCCATGCCAGCGGTGATGAACACCATGTCGGCGCCGCGCAGCGCTTCACTGATGCGCTCGCGATCCTCGATGGCAGCCTGCCGGCCGACCTCCGGATTGGCGCCCGCCCCCAGACCCTTGGTCACATTGGTGCCCAACTGCAGCAGGGTGATCCCGTCCGCCCGGCGCAGGGCCTGGGCATCGGTATTGGCGACGACGAATTCGACGCCTTCGATGTTGCCGCCGATCATGTGGGCGATGGCGTTGCCACCACCGCCGCCGACGCCGATGACCTTGATCACGGCATTCGGTGTTGCGCTTTCCATCAATTCAAAATTCATTATCAGACCCTCGCGTTATGCCAGCCAGTTGTCGTCCTTGCCGATCTGCGCAATCCCTGCGCGCCTCGGTCTCCCCCGACGGAATCCCCTCATCCCGTCGCCACACTGCAGTCCGCGCACCCACTCAGAGGTCGCCCGGAGATGCGTGATTCTCAAAATTCACCACCCAGAAACTGCTTGATCCTTTCCCACAGACTGCGCGCGCCGCTGACCGGTCGGCTGCTGCTGCGCGGGCGCGCCTGCGAGCCGTAGATCAGCAGGCCGACGCCGGCGGAGTGCATCGGATTGCCGACGATCTCGGCCAATCCATTGACGTGCTGCGGCAGGCCGAGGCGCACCGGCATGTGGAAGATCTCTTCCGCCAGTTCGACCGCGCCGTCCATGCGTGAGGCGCCACCGGTGAGGACCACGCCAGCGGCGATCAGGTCCTCGAAACCACTGCGCCGAAGTTCGGCCTGCGCCAGCGAGAACAACTCCTCGTAGCGTGGCTGCACCACTTCGGCCAGGGTCTGGCGCGCCAGCCGCCGCGGTGCGCGGTCGCCGACACTGGGCACCTGGATGCTCTCGTCGGCGGTGGCGAGGTGGGCCAGCGCACAGGCGTACTTGAGCTTGATTTCCTCGGCATGGGGCGTCGGCGTGCGCAAGGCCACGGCGATGTCATTGGTGACCTGATCGCCGGCGATGGGCAGCACCGCGGTGTGGCGGATGGCGCCCTGGGCAAAGACCACAATGTCGGTGGTCCCCGCGCCGATGTCGATCAGGGCCACGCCCAGCTCGCGCTCATCATCGGTGAGCACGGCATGACTGGCGGCCAGTGGCTGCAGGATCAGATCGTCCACTTCCAGGCCGCAGCGGGCAATGCACTTGGTGATGTTCTGGGCCGCGCTGCCGGCAGCGGTCACCAGGTGCACGCGCGCTTCCAGACGCACGCCGCTCATGCCGATCGGATAGCGAATGCCTTCCTGCTCGTCGATGACATATTCCTGCGGCAGCACGTGCAGGATCTTCTGATCGGCGGGAATCGGCATCGCCCGGGCGGCATCGAGTACCCGATCGACATCGAAATCGGTGACTTCCTTGTCGCGGATGGCGACGATGCCGTGCGAATTCAGGCTCTTGACGTGACTGCCGGAAATGCCGGCGTACACCGAGCGGATCTCGCAACCGCTCATCTGTTCGGCTTCCTCGATGGCGCGCTGGATCGACTGCACCGTCGACTCGATGTCGACCACCACGCCACGCTTGATGCCGCGACTGGGTTGACTGCCCATGCCGATGATCTCGACCGGCTCGCCCGGCGCGTACTCGCCGACCATGGCCACCACCTTGGAGGTGCCAATGTCGAGTCCGACGATCAGGGTCTTGTCGCTTTTGCGGCTCATGGGTTCGGGGTCATCGCAAGGGTCAGTTGGGCAGGGACGCAGCGGGCTGCGCATCGGCGTAGCGCACGGCATAGCCGTGGGTGTAGCGCAAATCGACCTGGGCAATCGGGCGCGGATCCAGCGCGGCCAGTCGCGGCAGGCTGTTGATGAAACGCTTCCAGCGGGCGTCCTGGTCGAGACTGCCCAGATGCACCCGCAAGCCATCGTCGAGCTGAAGTTCCAGCGCGCCGCGGGCACTCAGTCTGGCGACCGTGATCTGGCGGCCGATACGCTCGACGTCGCTGCTCGCGAGGCGGTAGTACTCGGCCAGCTGTGGCATCTGCTCTATCGGCGCATCGAGCAGCGGTAGGCCTCGGGTTTCACCCACGCCGCGGGCGTTGAAGACATTGCCGCTGACGTCGACCAGCCGGTCTGCGCCCTGGCGCCCCAGCACCCGGCGCTCGCGCACCCGCACTTCCAGCGTATCCGGCCAGATCTTGCGGACTTCCGCTTCCGCCACCCAGGGCAGGCTCAGGGCACTGGCCCGCACGGCAGCCAGATCGACGAAGAAGAATCCGCGCGCTGCCTCCGGCGCCACTGCGGCCCGGATCTGCTCGGCGCTGACGCGCTCGAAAGGACCGCTGGCGTCCACCCAGCGGAAGGGCAGCAAGGTGCCGCCGTTGCGCGCCATGTAGGCACCGGCCACCAGCACCAGCACAGCCGCCACGGCCAGCAGGGCCGATGCACTGGTCACCCAGTTTCGTCGCTGCGCGCTCATCGCAGTACCTCGCGAAAGCTGGTTTCCAGGATCTGCCAGCACAGGCTCTCGAAATCGATACCGGCCTGGGCGGCAGCCTTGGGCACCAGGCTGTGACTGGTCATGCCGGGACTGGTATTGACCTCCAGCAGCTGGAATCCGGTCACGGTGTCAAGCATGACGTCGATGCGTCCCCAGCCACTCGCCCCGACGGCGGCGAAGGCCCGCTCGCAAAGCCGGGCCAGCTGATCCTCGGAAGGCTGCTCCAGGCCCGGGCACAGGTATTGGGTGTCGTCGGCCACGTACTTGGCGTGGTAGTCGTAGAACTCGGCGGCCGGCACGATGCGGATGCTGGGCAGTGCGCGCCCGTCGAGCACTGCCACGGTGAGCTCGGGCCCCTGGATCATGCGCTCCACCAGCAACTCGCCGTCGTAGCGGCGCGCGAGCTCCACAGCCGCTGCGACATCGCTGTCGGCGAACACCCGGGTGACGCCCACGCTGGAGCCTTCACGGGAGGGCTTGACGATGGCCGGCAGACCCACGTCAGCAATCGCGCTGGCGACATCAGCACCTGCCGGCAACACCGCAAAGGCGGGGGTCGGAATGTCCAGTGCCTGCCACACGCGCTTGGTACGGACCTTGTCCATGGTCAGCGCCGAACCGAGCACGCCCGAGCCGGTGTAGGGCACGCCCAGCGCCTCCAGCGCGCCCTGCAGCACACCGTCCTCGCCACCGCGTCCATGCAGGATGTTGAACACGCGATCGCACTGTCCCTCGCGGACATCCCGCAGCAGAGCCGGAATGCCATCGATGGCATGTGCGTCCACGCCACGCGCCAGCAAGGCGGCGAGCACGTTGGCGCCGCTGTTGAGCGAGACCTCACGCTCGGAGCTGTCGCCGCCCATGACCACGGCGACACGCCCGAAAGCGGCGGGATCGGTGATGCGCATCATGGCTCACCTCCGCTGCGCAGATGACCGCGTGTCTCCAGTTCCTGGGCCACCGCGCCGATGTCACCGGCACCCTGCAACAGCAGCAGGTCGCCGTCCTCCAGCAGATCGGGCAGCACCGAGGACAGTTCATGCGGATGCGACACAAAGACCGGATCGACCCGACCACGGGCGCGCACGGCCCGCGCCAGGGCGCGGCCGTCGGCGCCAGCAATCGGCGCCTCGCCGGCCGAATAGACCTCGCTCAGCACCACCACATCGGCCAGGCTCAGCACCTCGGCAAAGTCGTCGATCAGATCGCGGGTGCGGGTGTAGCGGTGCGGTTGGAAGGCCAGCACCAGACGCTTGTCGGGCCAGCCGCCCCGCGCGGCCTCGATCACGGCACGCAACTCGCGTGGGTGATGGCCGTAGTCGTCGACGAACATCACGCTGCCCTGGTCCAGCGGCAGATCGTCATGGATGTGGAAACGTCGGCCGACACCGCCAAACCGAGCCAGACCGTCGATGATGGTGGCCGGGGCAATCCCGATCTCCAGCGCAATCGCGGCCGCTGCACAGGCGTTCTGGACATTGTGGCGACCCGGCAGATGCAGCAGCGCCGGCAGCGGCGGCTCGTCTGGCAGATGCAACAGGAAGTGCATTTCGCTGCCGTTCTGGCGCACGTCGGTGGCCCGCACGTCGGCACCCTCGGCGAAGCCGTAGGTGCGCACCGCGCGAGGGCTGCGCAGGCTGAGTGCGTGGGTCTCGACATCATCGGCACAGAGCACGGCCAGGCCATAGAAGGGCATGCGGTGCAAAAAGCTGTCGAAAGCCTGCTTCAGGCGCTCGAAGCTGTGATCGAAGTTCTCCAGATGATCGGCGTCGATATTGGTGACCACCGCCATGACCGGCTGCAGCATCAGGAAGGAGCCATCACTCTCGTCGGCTTCGGCCACCAGATACTCGCCAGCACCCAGCCGTGCATGGGTGCCGGCGCTGTTCAGGCGGCCGCCGATGACGAAGGTCGGGTCCAGCCCGCCTTCGGCCAGCACGCTGGCAATCAGACTGGTGGTGGTGGTCTTGCCGTGGGTACCGGCGACGGCAATGCCGCGGCGGAAGCGCATCAGCTCGCCGAGCATTTCGGCCCGGGGCACCACCGGCAGACGCCGTTGGCGGGCAGCGATCAGTTCCGGGTTGCTGGCAGCAATGGCGCTCGAGACCACAACCACGTCGACCTCGGCCACATGCTCGGCGTCATGACCGCGCTGCACCCGGATGCCGAGTTCGGCCAGGCGACGGGTGACCGCGGTGCTGGATTGATCGGAGCCGCTGACGGCGTAGCCGAGGTTGTGCATCACTTCGGCGATGCCGCTCATGCCGGAGCCACCAATGCCGATGAAGTGCACGCGCTTGAAGGCGCGCATCAGATCCTGTCCGGGCCGGAATCGTGCGGCAATGCTCATCGGGCGCACTCCAGGCAGGCATCGGCGACCACCGCCGCGGCATCGGTTCGTGCCAGTCCGCGCGCGCTGCAGGACATCTGCAGCAAACGCGGGCGATCGGCCGCCAGTTCCCGCAGGCGCGCGGCCAGGCGGGCGGCATCCAGTTCGGATTCGGGCCACAGTTCGGCTGCCCCCGGATCAACCAGCCAGCGCGCATTGGCGGTCTGGTGGTCATCGACGGCATGCGGATACGGCACCAGCAGTGCAGCAACACCGGCGGCGGCGACCTCGGCCAGTGTCAGTGCACCGGAGCGGCACACCACCAGGTCGGCCCAGGCGTAGGCCGCGGCCATGTCGTCGATGAAGGCATTCACACGCGCGTCCACGCCGGCGGCGCGATAGCTCTGCTCGGCTTCTTCAAGGAGACGGGCGCCACACTGGTGCCAGATGTGCGGGCGCTGCTCGACCGGCAGCAGTGCCAAGGCCTGCGGCAGGATCTGGTTGAGCGCGCGCGCCCCCTGACTGCCGCCGAGCACCAACAGGCGCAGCGGTCCTTCGCGACCGGCGAGGCGCTGTTCGGGCGGGGCGATAGCGGCGATCTCGGCGCGTACCGGGTTGCCGACGAAATGGCCGCGACCGGCAAAAGCATCCGGAAAGCCGGTGTAGACACCTTGCGCGAACCTGGCCAGCACCTTGTTGGTCAGGCCCGGGATCCGGTTCTGTTCGTGCACCAGCAAGGGAACCCGCAGCCAGGCGGCAGCAAGTCCACCGGGGCCGGCGGCATAGCCACCCATGCTGAGCACGCTGCGCGGGCGTTCCCGGCGCAGGGCACTGCGCGCCTGCAGGAAAGCCGCCATCAGATCGATGGGCAGACGCAACTTGCGACGCCAGCCCTTGCCGCGCACGCCCTGCACGCGGATGCCATGGAATTCGATGCCATGGCCGGGCACCAATCGACTTTCCATGCCACCTTCGGCGCCCAGCCAGACCACCGGCACATCACGCTGGCGCAGTTGTGCAGCCACGGCCAATCCCGGAAAGACGTGGCCACCGGTGCCCCCTGCCATCACCATCACCGGCGCGCTCATCGCTTGCCTCCAGTGCCCACGCCCTCGAAGGGCCCTACGCTGCGCGGCTCGCGCAGGGAGGCGCTGACCTTGAGCAGCAGGCCGACGGCGACGCAGCTCATGATCACGCTGGAACCACCCGAGCTGATCAGCGGCAAGGTCAGGCCCTTGGTCGGCAGCGCGCCGATATTCACGCCGATGCTGATGGCGGCCTGCATCGAGAACCACAGGGCGATGCCGTAGGCCAGATAGGCCTCGAAGGCCCGACCTTGACGCAGGCCTTCAATACCCAGGCGGAAGGCTCGCCCGGTGAAGGTCGCGAACAGGCCGATGATGGTGAGCACGCCGACGAATCCCAATTCCTCGGCGATGACGGCCAGAATGAAATCGGTGTGGGCCTCGGGCAGATAGAAGAGCTTCTGCACGCTTTCGCCCAGGCCCACGCCAAACCATTCACCGCGGCCGACGGCGATCAGGGCCTGGGTCAGCTGGAAGCCGCCGTCGAAGGGATCAGCCCAGGGATCCATGAACGAGAACAGCCGCCGCAAACGATAGGGTTCTGCCATGGCGGCGAAGACCATCACCGGCACGGCGACCGCGGCGATGCCGAGCAGATGCCGCGCCGAGCCGCCGGCCAGCCAGACCATGCTCCCGGCCAGAGCCATCAACAGCAAGGCGCCACCGAAGTCGGGTTGCACCAGCAGCAGGCCGATCAGGGCCCCTGCCACCACCAGCGGCTTGATCACGCCCATCAGGCTGTGTTGCAGGGTCTCCTGATGGCGCACGAAATAGCCGGCCAGATAGATGATCAGGAACAGCTTGACCGCTTCCACGGCCTGGAAATTCGAGACCCCCAACCAGATCCAGCGCCGCGCGCCCTTGACCGTGACGCCGAGACCGGGCACGAACACCATCACCAGCAACACGAAGGCGCCAAGAATCATGATCTGCGAGTAGCGCTTCAGCCACTCCAGATCGGTGCGATAGACCAGTGCCCCCAGAGCCGTGCCCAATGCCAGGAACAGGGCGTGGCGGGTCAGGAAGTAGAACGGCCCGACATGCAGCTCCTCGCCCACGGCAATCGAGCTGGAGGCCACCATGACCACACCCAGCGATGCCAGCGCGATGGCGCTGATGGCGATCCACGGGTCGATGGCCACGGTCGGCGCGGGCGGCAGCTTGCGGGCCTGGAGGACGGCAGCCATGTCAGTGACCCCCACCAAGGCTTCGTCGAACGATTTCCGCGCCTTTCGACACGAATACGTCGTTGTTCGTCGTCGCCATGGCGGTGCCATGACTCCTCCTCTCGCCTCGTCTCGTGACGAAACGCATCTGAAATCGCTTCGACGAAGTCATGCCGGTGGTCACTATCGCACCTTCAGGGTCGCCAGACCCACCAGCACCAGCACCACGCTGATGATCCAGAAGCGCACGATCACCCGTGGCTCGGGCCAGCCCTTGAGCTCGAAATGATGGTGCAGCGGCGCCATCCGGAAGATGCGCTTGCCGGTGAGCTTGAAGGAAGCCACCTGCAGGATCACCGACAGCGTCTCCAGCACGAAGATGCCGCCCATGATCACCAGCACCAGTTCCTGGCGGACGATCACGGCAATGGTGCCGAGCGCGGCGCCGACGGCCAGTGCGCCGATATCGCCCATGAACACCTGGGCCGGATAGGTGTTGAACCAGAGGAAGCCGAGGCCGGCGCCGGCCAGGGCGGCACAGACGATTGCCAGCTCACCGGCACCGGGAATGCGCGGCATGCCGAGATACTTGGCGAATTCGGCATGCCCGGAGGCATAGGCGAAGATGCCGAGGGCGCCGGCCACCAGCACCGTCGGCATGATCGCCAGACCGTCCAGACCGTCCGTCAGATTGACGGCATTGGAGAAGCCGACAATCCAGAAATAGGCCACGATCATGAAGGCCGCGCCCATGGGGATGGCCACGGTCTTGAAGAAGGGCACGTAGAGCGCCGTGGCCGCCGGAGTATCGGCCGTGACATAGAGCACGATCGCGGCAACCGTACCGAACAGCGATTGCAGCAGGTACTTCCAGCGCGCCGGCAGGCCGCGACTGTCCTTCAGCACCAGCTTGCGGTAATCGTCGATCCAGCCAATGAAGCCGAAGGCCAGCAGCACGCCCAGCACCACCCACACATAGCGGTTGTGCCAGTCGGCCCAGAGCAGGCTCGACGACGCCACCGCCATCAGGATCAACAGCCCGCCCATGGTCGGCGTGCCGGCCTTGGACAGATGCGACTGCGGTCCATCCTTGCGGATGGTCTGGCCGATCTGCTTGGCGGTCAGCGAACGGATCAGGCGTGGGCCCAGCCACAGCGACAGCGTCAGCGCCGTCAGTGCCGAGAGGATGGTGCGCAACGTGATGTAGCTGAACACGTTGAAGGCACGGAAATAGTTCTGCAGCCATTCGGCCAGGGCCAGCAGCATCAGTGATGCCCTCCGTTGTTGCCGGACAGGCCGGCGACCACGCGCTCCATGCGCGCCGATCGCGAGCCCTTGACCAGGGCAGTAGTGCCTGGACGCCAGTCGGCGCGCAGGGTGTCGATCAGGGATTCGATGCTGCTGTGGTGGCTTGCCTGGGGGCCGTAGGCCTGCGCCGCGGCCTGGGCCAGCGGACCGCAGGTGTACAGCCGCTCGATGCCCTGGTCGCGGGCCAGCAAGCCGCATTCGGCGTGCCAGCGTGGCGCTTCCGGACCAAGTTCGGCCATGTCACCCAGAATCAGCCAGCGCGGGGGCGGCTCCAGTGCCAGTGTGCCGATCGCCGCCGCCAGCGAGCCGGGATTGGCGTTGTAGCTGTCGTCGTAGAGCATCCCACCCTGCAGCTGCAGCCGGCGCAGACGCCCGGAGACGGCTTCGACCGTGGCCAGCGCCTCGGCAATATCGCTCAGGCTGGCACCCACCGCCTGCGCCAGTGCCGCGGCGGCGAGCGCGTTCATCACATTGTGACGACCCGGCAGCGGCAACTCGATGGCGCAGCTGCCGGCTGGCGTGCACAGCCGGAAGCGCGTCGCCTGGCCGATCATCAGATCCTCTGCACGGACGGCGGCTGCTGCATCGATGGCGAATTCGACCCGCTGATGGTCACCAGCCTGCGCGCGGAAATAGTCGGCATAAGCGTCGTCGGCATTGATGATGGCAATGCCCTCGGGACGCAGGCCGCGGTAGATGCCAGCCTTGGCCTCGGCGACGCCGCTCAGCGATCCCAGCCGCTCCAGATGGGCGGCGCCGACATTGGTCACCACCGCCGCATGCGGTGGCGCGATTGATGCCAGCAGATCGATGTCGCCGGGTTTGCCGCAGCCCATCTCGACCACGGCGTAACGATGTTCAGCACGCAGACCGAGCAGCGTCAGCGGCACACCGATTTCGTTGTTGTAGTTGCCGGGAGTCGCATGGGTAGTGCCGGCGCGCGCGAGAATGGCTGCCGTCAGGGTCTTGGTGGTGGTCTTGCCATTGCTGCCGGTCAGGGCCACGACGGTTGGCCCGATTCGGGTCAACCAGGCACTGGCGATGCGCTGCAGCGCGGTTTCGGTGTTGTCGACGACGATCTGCGGCAGGTCCACGGCCTGTTCGCGCTCGACCAGTGCCGCGGCGGCGAGTCCGATCACCGCTGCCACATAGTCATGGCCATCCTGGCGTTCACCGCGCAGCGCGACGAACAAGCCAGCCTGCGGCAGCGTGCGCGAATCCTGGCTGACGCCCTCGACCATGACATCGGGTCCGATCAGGCGGCCGCCGCACCAGCTGGCAATGACGCTGGCGAGGGCCTTCATGCCGCCCTCCGCCGCAACAATTCGGCGGCGACCGCGCGGTCATCGAAGGCCAGCACTTGTCCGCCGATTTCCTGGTAGGTCTCGTGACCCTTGCCGGCGATCAGCACGATATCGCCGGCGCCGGCATCGGCGATGGCGCTTTCGATGGCCAGACGGCGATTACGCTGTTCCAGCACCGCCTGCGGGCGGGCGAAACCGGCGCGGATATCGTCGAGGATGCGGTCGCCATCCTCGCCGCGCGGGTTGTCGTCGGTCACGTAGACACGATCGGCACCGGCTTCGGCGGCGGCGGCCATCTGCGGGCGCTTGCCACGGTCGCGCTCGCCACCACAGCCAAACACGATACCGAGCCGCCGCGGCTGATGCTCGCGCAGCGCCGACAGGGCCTTGGCAATGGCATCGGGCGTGTGGGCGTAATCGACCACAACCAGCGGCTGCTCGTCGCCGCCCAGACGATTCATGCGTCCAGGCACCGGCTGCAATTGCGCCAGCGCAGCCGCGATCAGGGCCGGCTCGACACCTGCAGCCAGCAGGGCACCGCTGGCAGCCAGCACATTGTCGACGTTGAAACGCCCCATCAGGCCGACACGGACCGGGTACTGCTGACCACCAAGACGGAGGCTGAAATGCATGCCCTGATGATCGAGACTCAGGTCCTCGGCGGTGATCGATGCGGATTCGGCGCCAGCTGCGCTGTAGGTATGAACAGCCACATCCGCGGCCAGTTGCGGCAACAGTTTCAGGCCCCAGGGGCAGTCCAGATTGATCACCGCGGCGCGCAGACCGGGCCACTGGAACAGCTTGGCCTTGGCCTCGAAATAGGCCTGCATGCTGCCGTGATAGTCGAGATGATCGCGACTCAACTGCGTGTACACCGCCACCTCGAAGTGGACGCCATCGACGCGGCCCTGATCGAGCGCGTGCGAGGACACTTCCATCGCCAGCCAGTCGCAGCCCAGGTCGCGGCACTCCGCCAGAAAACGATGGGTGCTGCAGACATCCGGCGTGGTCCGCGCCTGCGGACGCAAGCGGCCAAGCGGGCCGGCACCGAGCGTGCCCATGGTCGCCGGTCGGTGGCCCAGCGCCTGGGCGGCCTGGGCGATGAACTGCACGGTCGAGGTCTTGCCGTTGGTGCCGGTGACGCCAGCGATTCTCAGTTCGGCGCTCGTGGTGCCATAGACCGCAGCCGCCAGGGCGCCGACGCGGCCTCGCAGTGAGGCAACCGCCGCCACCGGCACGCTGAAGGTCGTCGTCATCGGCTCGGGCAACGGGGTCTCGGCCACGATCGCCACGGCGCCCTTGTCGATGGCGGCCTGAGCATGGCGCAAGCCATGATCGCTGCCGCCGCGCAGAGCCAGGAATATATCGCCGGCGCGCAGCTCCCGGGTGTCCAGCGCCACGCCGGTCACCGGCACCGGCGGCAGCGTCTGCTCCGTTACCAGTCCCTGATCCGCCAGCCAGCGATCGAGTGTCAGCGTGCTCATGGCGGCGTCGGCTCTCCGACGGCCTCGGCAGCCGCTTCCTCTTCTTCCGCGCGGGAACGGGCATCCGCCAGCAACAGCTCATTGTCCGGCGGAATGTCCATCAGCCGCAGCGCGCCACCCACCACCCGGCCAAAGACCGGCGCCGATACCAGACCGCCGTAATAGGCGGCGCCGGAGGGATCATTGATCACCACCACGCAGACCAGTCGTGGCGCGGAAATCGGGGCAACACCGGCAAACAGCGAAATGTAGCGCTTGTCCTGATAGCCGCCGACGCCGGCCTTGCGCGAGGTTCCGGATTTGCCGCCCACGCGATAGTAGGGGACCGCAGCCAGGCGCGCGGTACCCGCGGGTGTGGTCACCGTTTCCAGCATGTCGAGCACGGTATTGGCCAGCGCCGGGTCGATCACCGACGCTTCCGGATTGGCGCCACCCTTGACGAAGGTCGGCGCCCGCATGCGCCCGCCGTTGGCCAGCGCAGCATAGGCCGATGCCAGCTGCAGCGGCGTTACCGACAGTCCGTAGCCGTAGGACAGCGCGGCCTTTTCGACCTCGCGCCAGCGCCGGTAGTCGGGCAGCACGCCGGGCGATTCACCAGGAAAGCCCGACCCGGTGATGGCACCGAAGCCAAAGCGCCGCAGGACATCGTAGAAGGCCTCGCTGTCGAGCTCGCGCGCCATCTTGATGGCACCGACGTTGCTGGATTTGGTGATGATCGTGGTGACATCGATGGCGCCGAAGTTGCGCACATCGCGCACGGTGTAGGTGCCGATGTCGATCCGACCTGGCGAGGTATCGACGATGGTGTGGGCATTGAACTTGCCGCTTTCCAGCGCCGCCGCAACGGTGAAGGCCTTGATCGTCGAGCCCGGCTCGAAGACGTCGGTGACCGCGCGGTTGCGCACCGTGCCACCGCGCTGGCGATCGCGCTGATTGGGGTTGTAGCTGGGCTGGTTGACCATCGCCAGCACTTCGCCGGTCGGCACGTCGAGCACCACCACCGAACCGCTGGAGGCGCCGTGCTCGGCGATGGCGGCCTTGAGCTCACGGTAAGCCAGGTACTGGATGCGGCGATCGATGCTCAGCGCGAGATCCTTGCCCGGCTGCGCGGCCTGGATCAGATCGACATCCTCGACGCGGTGACCCCGGCGGTCCTGCAGCACCCGCTTGGACCCGGCCTTGCCGGTCAGCCAGTCCTCGAAAGCCAGCTCCAGACCTTCCTGACCGTGATCGTCGATATCGGTGAAGCCGATCACGTGCGCCAGCGCCTCACCGGCCGGGTAGTAACGGCGGAACTCGCGCTGGACATGGACGCCGGGAATGCCGAGATCATTGACCTCGGCCGCTTCATCCGGGCTGATGTGGCGCTTCAGATAGACGAATTCCTTGTCCTGGCGCTGCACCAGACGCTGCATCAGCGGCTCTTCGCCAATACCCAGCGCTTCGGCCAGTTCCGGGATGCGCTGGCGCCCTTCGTCCAGCACTTCGCGCGGCTCGGCCCACAGCGACGCCACCGGCGTCGACACCGCCAGCGGCTCGCCGTTGCGGTCGGTGATCATGCCGCGGTAGGCCGGAATGGTGACGTTGCGCAAATGCCGGGCATCACCCTGACGCTGGTAGAAATCCTTGCCCAGTACCTGCACCGCCAACGCCTTGCCGATCAGACCGGTGGTCGCCAGCACCAGCATCATGGCGATTACCTGCAGACGCAGACGGTAATTGGGCTGACGGGTACGTGGCTTCATGGTGCAATCACCACGATGTCCTGCGGCGCCGGGAAAGTCATGCCCAGATCGCGCGTGGCCACCTGTTCGATGCGATTGGCATCAGCCCAGGTCGATTGTTCCAGCTGCAACTGACCCCATTCGATGTTCAGTTCGTCGCGCTCGGCATTGAGCCGCTCCAGCGCAAAGAACAGCGTGCGGTTCTCGTGGCGGGCGTAGACCAGCGCGATCGCGCTGCCGATCACGGCAGCCAGCATCAGTCCGAACAGAATGCGCGAGGCCTTCATCGCAGACGCTCGGCCACGCGCATCACGGCACTGCGGGCGCGCTGATTGATCGACAGCTCGGCGTCATCGGCGCGCTGCTTGCCCAGATCGCGCAAGGTGCTCGGCGCCGCCTCGGTGGGCGGCAGTCGCCGCGAACCCTGCGGCGGCCGCGAGTGCTGCGCGATGAACTGCTTGACCAACCGGTCTTCCAGCGAATGAAAGCTGATCGCCACCAATCGCCCCTCGGCCCCGAGCAAAAAATGCGCAGCTTCCATGCCGCGCTCAATAGCCCGTAGTTCAGAGTTGACAGCGATTCGGATCGCCTGGAATGCCCGGGTAGCCGGGTGGATGCCCTCGTGGCTGCGTGGCAGCACGCTGGCGATGAATTCGGCCAGTTCCACGGTACGCGTGAATGGCTCGGTCTGGCGACGGATGACGATGGCCCGCGCCAGTCGCCGCGCGTGTTTTTCCTCACCATAGGTCTTCAACACATCAGCCAGCTCGGCCTCGGACACCCGGGCCAGCCACTGCGCTGCCGATTCGCCGCTGTCCGGATCCATGCGCATGTCCAGCGGGCCGTCACGCATGAAGCTGAAGCCACGTTCGGCCTGATCCAGCTGCGGCGAGGACACGCCGAAATCGAACAGGATGCCGTCCAGGCTGGCTTCTCCCAGCTGGGCATCGATATCGGCGAAATTGCCGCGCTGAATGGTGAAACGGGCGTCGGCTGCGGCCAGTTCCAGGCCCGCTGCCACCGCTTCCGGATCACGATCGAATCCCACCAGCCGTCCCTCCTGACCTAGCCGCGCCAACAGCGCCCGACTGTGCCCACCGCGACCAAAGGTGGCGTCCAGATAGCGGCCAGCCGGTTTCACGTTCAAAGCCCGCAACGCGGCCTCCAGCATCACCGGACGATGGTCGGCGCTCGTCTGGGCCGCCGTTCCTGTGGCTTTCTGCGTCATCCGAGGTCTCCCCTAGAAGCGCAGTTGCCGCATATCGTCGCTGATATCCTTTTCGTCGATGGGAAGCTCCAGACGCGCGCGCTGCGCGGTCTCGCTCCACAACTCGAACTTGGCGCCGATTCCCAGCAGAATTCCGTGTTTCTGCAATGCCGCCACCTGCCGCGCCGTCTGCGGCAGCAGGATGCGGCCGTTGCCGTCCAGTTCCACCTGCGCCGCCGCGCCCACCAGCTTGCGCTGCAGGTCGCGATGAGCGGCATTGAAGCTGGACAGCTGCATCACCTGATCGCGGGTGCGCTCCCATTCCGGCAGGGGAAACAACCACAGACACTCGCGCTCAAAGGGGTTGTAGGTGATCACCAGCCGGCAGGCACAGAGGGCCGACAATTGCTCACGGTACGCCGTCGGGATGGCAAGCCGTCCCTTGTCGTCGATCGCAACCGTCGATTCCCCGTAAAACACAGACCCGCTCTCCCCACAAAAACCCACAATTCACCATGTATCACCACTCTACGACCGGTATTACGTGGGGTCAAGGAAAAAGCTTTGCGGGACAAGGACTTAACGAACCTTAGGTCATTTCGAGATAACTCTCGTAAGTTCTTGAATTGACGCACCAAGTCGCGATTTGCGCCAAAAAGATCAAGAATCTCGTTACAAGCTCAGGCGACGAACGGCAGTGGCGAATCCGGGCACGCGGCGGGCAAGCCGCATTCGCACCGGGCACTGCCATGCGAGGACCGTCGGTCGGGCGCCGTGATCTGGCGGCAGGGATGCACACGGACGTATGGATATGAAGCCGCCAGTTTGCATATGATTACCTTGTTGGAGGCTCCTGCCCTCTGGCTCACGCGGCGTTCGGTTGCCCGCCGTGTGCCATCGCGCTGTGCGGTCATCGCGCGTCATGTGTCGCGGGCACTCGCGCTCACGAGACATTGGGGAGCGAGCTCCCCCGCCTTGCGGGCGCCATCACCGTGGCTGACCTCAGGTTCGCTCCACCATCAGGACCGCTCATGGCAAAGATCACTGCACGAACGCGCAAGTCCCAGAGCTCCCGCACCCAGGCAACCAAGAATGGATGGACCTGGACAGATCTGCTGGCGCCGCGCATTTTCGGCAAGAAGTTGCCCTGGTATTGGTCGCTGATCTTTGTTGCCGTGTTTCTGGTGCTGATGGATCTGAGCCTGCGCAGCACCATCCGCAACACCGCCTACTACATGCTCTCACCGCTGGATTCGATCGCCAGCACCAGCGTGCGCAACGTGGGTTACAGCCTCAACGGACACCTGCGCGTGTACGACACCGCCCTGGACTTTGGCGACAACAGCCAGGGCATCAAGGTACGCGAGATCGATCTGGAAACGCCCGGATTCTGGTGGGTCGCGCAGCAATTGCTGCCCAAGAGCAAGCCGAGCAAGGCGAGCAAGTTGCTCGATATGGCCTCAGGCGGCTCCGACGACTGGTACTACCCGGAAACGCCCACACTGACCCTGCATCTGCGCAACGTCGATTGGGGTGACTACACCGTCGGCAGCCTGATTCCTGCGTTGGACTGGGTGGGCTCCTACACTGGCGCTCTGTTCGAAGCCGAGGGCTGTCCCGAAGACGCATTCTGGTCACGCGACGACCTTTCAGGCCGATTGCAGCTGGATCCTGGTCGCGGCGACATCCAGATACGCTACGAGGTCACCGGAGATCAGCGCCTGTCGCGCAAGATCCACTTCGGCAACAGCCAGCTGTCGGATCTGACCATCGAGTCCGAGTACGAATTGCCCGGTCCTGCCAAGCACTGGCTGGATCTGCTGTGGGAGGACTGGCGCACCACCCGGATACGCTGGACGGTGAATGACCATGGCTTCGTCAAGCACCGAAACCAATGGTGTGCCGAACAGGCCAAGATCGATGTGGCCAGCTTCATCGATCGGCATCTGGCCTCGGTGGAGCGGATCCTGGCCGCCAACGGACTCAAGGCCGACCCGTCTCTGATGAGTACCTACAAGGGCTATGCCAGCGAAGGACTGCCGCTGGTCTGGGAGAGCAATTTTGCGCCCGGTCGAGCCTTCGAGGACTATGAGGAGCAGAGCTTTGACGCGATTCTCTCGGCCATGGCCGCCACCCTGACCGTGGGTGACCAGGTCACGAGCTACGCAGTGTCCGAGATCCCCGAGCGCAGCTTTCCAGACGTCAGGGCGTCAACCTGGGAGGTAATTCAGATCGAAAGCGGCCAGCGTCCGGCACCCCAGGCACCGGCGAGCGCGGCCACGCCCGCGTCGGTCGCCACCGCCGCCACCCCAAATGCCGGCAACCCGTCACCGGTGGCTGCGCCCGGTCGCAACCAGACCATTGGCCTCGACCAGCTCGATCAGGTCGTCGGCCTGCGCGTCGAAGTCAGCCTGGAAGGCCACCGCAAGCTGCTCGGCGTGATCGAGTCGATCGAAGCCAAGAAGCTCCACATGAAGATCCGCATGGGCGGCGGCTATGCCCAGATTGAAGTGCAGCGCCACCGCATTTCATCGGTGCGCAGAATCTAGACCGGGCAACCTGATGGGAGCCAGGCGCATGGAGTGCACGCGAATCACCCGCTGACCGATGGTCGTCTTCAGGCGCCACTGAGCTCGCGAACCACGTCTGGAGCGCGTAGTGCGGTGGCCACCTGCCGAAGAGCGATGGCGAGGAGGCCGCACGCCGTCAGGACGACGGCAGCGAGCGCATTGCGCAGATCGCTGCCGATCAGGGCCGACAGCGCTGGCGACACGCGGCTGCCCGCCAGGGCCAGCAGTACGACGGCGATGCCGGTCGGAATCATCGCCAGAATCAGCGGCAGGATGGCACGGCGGGTCAATGACACCGGCGCCGCGCCCAGCGCCAGATGCAGCGCCAGCGCACCACGCTGACTGGCCGCGATGGTCGAATAAAGCCCTGCGGCCGACAGACCCGCGCCCAGGGTCAAGGCCAGCGCGAGTATGGTCAGCAGCCGCGCAAGCGCCAATTCGTCGCGGCGACTGGCCAGGAGTAAGTCATCCAGCCCGGCCAGGTGGAGGTCCTTCAGCGCCGGCAACCAGGCCTGCACGGCGGTTTGCAAGGCTGGCTGCAGCCGCGCAGCCGTGGCGGCGTCGGGCGCGACCGCGTACCAGGTGAAGGCTTGTTCCGACCAACCGGCAACAAAGTCGCTGCGCGAACCGCGCCCCAGGTTCCAGTCGATGTCAGCGTACACACCGGCGACTCGCAGCAGTGCCCCATCGACGTCCAGCGTAGCCCCGATGGCTGCCTGGGTCGAGCCGAAACATCGCCGGGCGCGTGACACCGACAGTGCGATCTCGCTTGCCTCCACAGGTGGCTGGCCCAGCTCAAAGCGCAACCCGAGCACTGTCGACAGCTGGCTGGTACCCCGCAGCACCTCGGGGCTGATACCACACTCGCGACCATCTTCAAGCAGCAGTTGGCCGGGCAGGATCACCCCGTTTCGCGCAGGATAGGACTCGATGAATGCGTAGGGGGCAATGGACGCAAGATCCAACTCCAGCTCCGCCAGACGCGATCTGGGCAGCATCTGCAGATTGATCGAAGTATGGGGATCAAACTGTGGCTCAAGAAGTGTGATCGAGCGCGCCAGACCGAAACTTTCGGGTATTGGAGCCTGAGTACGCTGCGCTTGCGTGATCGACACCCAGGCCGCCAGGCAGGCAAAAGCAGTCAACAAGGCAGTGGCGCCGCGCCCCTGGCGCAGCCCCACCAGCGCTGACTTGGCACTGACGTCAAAGCGCGGCGCACGCGCCAGTCTGAGGGTGAGCACTGCCTCGGTGGCAAAGGCCAGCGCACACAGGACCAGCGCCAGCAGCAGCGCAGCTCCAAGGCCTTCCGTGCCCACCGCAACTCCGCTGAAGCGCGCCTGGGCGAGATCCGGATCCCGCCACAGCAGCGCGAAAAGGGCCTGTGCGATCAAGCCGCCTGGCGGAAGTGCCAGCAGCAGACTCCGCAAATGCGCCCAGGCACTGGCTCGCAGCAAATCGCTCGGGCGCGCACCGAGCACATAGCGCATCGCGATTTCGCCAGCACGCCGCCGTACATGCTGGCGGGCGGCGAAACAGACCAGAACCAGGCCCAGCCCCAGATAGGTCGCAGCCATGCCCTGAAACAGCGATAGCCGCAGCAGTGCCGTTTCCTGGAGCGCCGGATGCGGGACCCAGCCGTCCAGGCTGAGCAAACGATGCGGGCCCTCGCCGAAACCAAAGGCACGCGGCAGTTGGATTTCGCGCGTACGCGCCAGCCATTCCGCTCGCTGTTGAGCATTGGCAAGGCCGACGAACAACCAATACACGGGAATCTGGTCTTGACCACCGGAAGAACCACCGAGCAGCAGCTCACCGGTGGCATCCCAGCTGCACCAGAGATCGACCGCCACCGGTCCTCCCAACATGCGCAGCCGCTGATCCGCAGCGCCTCGCAGCTCGAAATCGATGTCACTGACGCGCAACGACTGCGCACCCGATTCCAGCCCCTGGCGCTCCAGCCAGGCACGCGAAGCCACGCAGATGCGCTGTTCCCTGGCGCCCGGCGCTGCCGCGCTCAGGTGCACACCCGCAACCGCGAACGCGTCGGGTTTGACGAATTGCAGGCTTGCTTGTGCCTCGCGCCCCCCAAGCAGCACGGTCTCGTCGGCAGGCGGACTGGCGGCAATGAACGCGAACTTCGGAAATGCCGACTCCAAGCTCTGCACCTGCGCCATCGAAAAGAAGCGCAAGCCAACGTTGGCATCGGTTTCACCATTTGAAACCGATAGCCAGTCGAGTGCGGCATGAAAACCCGCTGGCGCTCGTGGTTGAACCGCCGCGCGCACGCTCAGCGCAGCCCACGCATAGGCGACGGCCAGCATCAACAACAACAGCAGCGGCCAGCGCGCGAGCCCGCCGAGTCGGCGCTTCAGCGGGCTCACGGTCGCTCCAGCAGTCTGTCGGACTTGAAAGACCGAAGCGAAAATTCGACGGTGCGAGGCCTGATGTTGACGATTTCGCAGGGCAATAGCTCCTCTATTGCCCAAGAAAGCGGCGAAATATGGACCGCACAGGCGGATTTGCAGCCGATCCCTTTCACGTCCGACAGGCTGCTAGTCGAGTAGCTAAACCTTTACAGGCTTTCGCCCTCACAGATCCGGACGGGCGGATTTCCCGCATCCGGCTCTTCCAAGCAGGTAACCCGGCGAGACCGGGAGCCAATCATCCGGGTGGGTGATGCGGGGAGTCGGCAGCGCGAAGTGAGTGTCGACCAGCGCCACCACGACGGGGAGACGAGACGTCTGACTGCGCTTCATCAGCACACTGATCCAGATCGCTCGCACCGCGGCGCGGAAACGCTTGAGCGCATCCATGTTGCCGCGCACGCCGTAGTACGCGTAGTGGCCTTTCAATTTGGCACTCAGTTCAGCCCACTGTGCGCAAGGGATCGTGCAGGTGCGCGCGGCACCACTCACGGCGAGCGTCAGGCTGCGCCGGAGGCGCCGCCATCGTTTGACGTCGCACCAGATAGCGGCCCTGGCGATCCTGGCCGGCGATGTGCGTGAACCCGAGAAGTCGAAACTCCCGGATTTGCCCCTGCCTGGCGGTGCGGCCGAAACCCAGCAAGCGGGTCTTGGCCACATTCATCTCCAGCCCGTAGCGCGCCAGACTCGTCTCCAGTACCGCTCGCAGCGCTACCGCATCCTCCTCATGCCGAACATCAGGACTGCGTCATCGGCATAGCGCACCATGTACACCTCGCCGCGCGCCTGTCCGACGCCATTCCACCACCACCTCGTCCATCGCCTCATGCAGCACGATGTTCGCCAGTAGCGGGAAATCGGCGCCCTTGCGGCGTGCCGCACGTTTGCCGTGTCCGCTTGCCATCCTGCTCCACCACCCCGACCGTCAGCCATTTGTCGATCAGTCGCAACAGACTGCGATCGGTCACCCTGCGCCTGATTGCCTGTCGCAATGCCTCGTGCTCGATGCGATCGAACACTGCTTCAGATCCAGGTCAATACCCAGTTCACGCGTCCTTCTGCAGCACCGTCTGCACCGCCTGCAAGGCCATATGCGCACTGCGCTGCGGCCTGAAGCCATAGCTCAGCCCTCGGAAGTCGGCTTCGAAAATGCTGTTCAGCACCGGTCACCGCGCCTTGTACGACCTTGTCCTCCACGCACCAGATCGATAACGGCCGGTCGCTGCCATCCGCTTTCTGATCGTCGCGCGTCGCCGGCTGCGCTCGGTACTGACCCGTGCGCAGTCGCTCATGAGTTGCTGCAGCCGTGCCGCCAATCCTTTTCCATAGCTGGCCTTGCTCGCCGTCGATGCCCTTTGCCGCGTCCGCCCGCAAGCCGCGGTAAGCACGCAACAACGAGCCCTCATCGAGCAAGTGGGCCAGCGACGTGAACTGCTCCTCGGATGGGCTCGCGCCTCCTGCACCCGCCGAAGTCTTGGGCAGATGGGTTCCCACCTCAGCGTGCGGCCCATCGTTCCTCCCGCAGGATCCCTGCTCGGTGCCGCCCTTCGCTCCACCCACTCGCCAAACTGCGACTTCGCAGGCTTCATCACTACTACGACGACATCCGACTTCCCCATGCCATTGACCCCCCTGCACTCGGTTCTTGCCTTGTGCCGGGTGCCCACTTCCCTGTGGTGACACCGGGATCTCCTCTGTTCCACACCAATCCTGTACACCTCGATACGAGCCCATGCCCCCGGAAGGTCGATCTGGGTCAGGCATTTCGCCAGATCGTGTGGCCTGCGGAACTCGGGCGTAGCCCTCGGCACCTTCGACGATGAAATTTTCGGGGTTCAACCTCATACCTCTGTGTATTCCTGTCTACGCTTCGTACCCGCCGTTACCGGTCGCGCACGCAAGACTCGGTTACCACTGCCATGCCATTGGCTTCGTGGGTCGGCTTCATGCCAACTCGGATCGCGTGCAGCTTGCAGAGCGCACGCCCGCATTTCTCACACTAAGTAGTGCACCGGGGTTCTCAAATCAGATAAAGTTGAGTTGCGAGAACAACTTAGCTGAGATTTGCGGAGAACCCCGATGCCGACACAGTGTAGCGCGACGAGCACGATTTTTGAGCAAGTGGATGGTCGTCAGGTGGTTGCCGGATTTGATGGCGGCGAGATCACGTCGGATGCGGGCGCACTGCTTCTGGGTCGCGTCGATGATTCGATCAAGCTCATGGATCGGCTGGCCGGGTGCTTTCAAGATGGTCGAGATCCCGAGTTGATCGAGCATTCGGTGCGGACGCTGGTGATGCAGCGTGTGGTTGGGATCGCACTGGGCTACGAGGATCTGAACGATCACGATCAGTTGCGGCACGATCCGGTGTTGGCGGTGCTGGCGGGCAAGCTCAAAGCGCAGCGCAGGACTGTGCGCCGTTGGCGGGCAAGTCAACGCTGAATCGGTTGGAGCATGCGCCGAAGGCGACGCCGGTGAGCGTTATCGAAAGATTGCGCATCATCCGGAGCAGATCGAGTCGTTGTTTGTGGATTTGTTTTTGAGGCGCACGAGACGCCGCCGGGTCGATCGTTCTGGATTTGATGCGACCGACGACCCGCTCCATGGGGATCAGGAGGGCGGTTCTTTCATGGTTATTACGATGGTTACTGCTACCTGCCGTTGTACGTGTTTGCGGCAAGCATCTGCTGGCAGCGAAGCTGCGCCGGTCGAACATCGACGGCAGCGCGGGCGCGGTTGAAGAGATGGATCGGGTGGTGGGACAGATCCGCGCGCTGGCCCAAGGTGCGGATCACGCTTCGGGCGGACAGCGGTTTTGCACGCGAGAGCTGATGGCGTGGTGCGAGAGCAACGCCGTTGACTACGTGTTTGACTGGCCAAGAACGCGCGTTTGATCGAGGTGCTCGAGCCGGCTTTGGCGGGCTGCGCGCCAGGCGCGCAGCGAAGGCGGAGCGGAGTTCACGGATTTCGTTATTCGACGCGCAAGAGTTGGAGTCGTGAGCGCCGCGTGGTGGGCAAGGCAGAGCAGTTACCGGGTCTAAGCAATCCGCGCTTTGTGGTGACCTCGCTGACATCCGAGACGTGGTCAGCGCGAGCGCTGTACGAAGATCTGTATTGCGCTCGCGGGGAGATGGAGAACCGCATCAAGGAATGCCAAGGGGACCTGTTCGCGGATCGCACGTCGACGGCCACCATGCTCGGCAACCAGTTGCGTCTGTGGTTGTCGTCGTTTGCCTATGTCCTGATGGACGCGCTGCGGCAAAAGCACTCGCCGGCACTGAATTGGCTCAGGCAACCTGCGGCACGCTGCGTTTGAAGTTGCTGAAGATCGGCGCCTGGGTCGTTCGGGCGTTCGTCGGGTTCGTATCGCGATGGCGTCGAGTTTCCCGTACCAGGACTTGTGGAGCGCCAGCTACGCTCGTCTTGCCGACAGCGGCTGATTGAAACCAGCGATCCTGCGTCAACGGCCCCTTCCGGGGCTACGGCCGTCGGCGGCGGGCAATAAAGTCAAACAAATCAGCAAGAAAAGCCACGGCATCCCGCGCCAAAATGAGCGGAAATCGAACACCAAGCGCCGTTCTGCCGCCGGTGCGGACGAACGATCTTCAACCACCGCAAGAAACAACGTCCCGCAACCGTTGAAGCGAGGGGGTGTGAGAAATGCGGGCTAGGGATGACGCTGGTCGCCGACCAGCGTGCGCGCCTGCTCCGGCGGCACTCCGATCAGTAGGGTCTGCGCAGTTCGAATCTCGACGCGGCTGCTGTTGCCCGGTGCGGGTCGATACTGGTGCAAGGCAATCAAGGCGCACAGAGTTGCCTCATCGTAGACCGCTTCCGAACGATAGGCGACTTCGCAATCGGCGACCCCACCCTTGGAGTCAATCGTGTACCGGAAGCGGACTTCCAGGGGCGGATCACCTTCCTTGCGCGACACGGCTTGCTCAGCAGCCAGATTCACAGCCGGCGGATTGGCCCAGATCCACCATTCGTCCCTGTCGGCCTCCGCAACAGACGTCGGCCCGGCGATGGCGGCCATCGGCAAACACACGCCGAGCAGCAGACAGAATCCAGAATACTTGGTCATCCAGAGTTCCAGCCGGGCGCGCCCGGCCGATACTCGCTGACAGTCCTTTGTCAAGGCAAGATCAGGCCGGCCTGGCAGCCTGTCGGTCAGTAGAGCCCGGCGACTGCCTCACCGACAACCGACAACCAGCTTCACCCGCCCTTCCACGAATCCACATACCCCCGCCATTCCACCGACTCTGCCGCCTCGGTGACGGTCAGGTCATCGCGGGTGTCGATCATCACGGCGTATTCGTCAGTGGCTTCCTTGGTCTGCTTGAAGGCACGGGTGAGGGCCTTGGGGTGCGGGCCGTGGGTAAAGCCGCAGGGGTGCAGCGTGATCATCCCGGGGTGGATATTGTCGCGGCTGAAGAACTCACCGCGGTGGTAGAAGATCACTTCTTCGTAGTCGTCGTTGTTGTGGAAGAAGGGAATCTTCAGTGCGCCGGGATCGGTCTCGAAGGGCCGCGGCACGAAGGTGCAGACCACGAAGCGGTTGGCCACGAAGGTGGTGTGGGCGCTCGGCGGCAGGTGGTAGCGATGACTCATCAAGGGACGGATGTCCTTGACGTTGATGCGCACCGGAAACAGGTCGCCGTGCCAGCCGACGGCATCGAGCGGGTTGAAAGGGAAGGTGATCGTGGTGATGGCGTTGCGGCGCTTGACCAGCACCTTCCACTCACCCTGCACCTGGCGCTTGAACAGCTCATCGATGGACGGCGCATCGAGCATGGCCGGATCGAAGATCGCGTGCGGGCCCACCAGGCCCTTGTCCGGCAGCATGTAGCTGGAATTGGTGGCCTCGATCAGCAGCAGATCCAGGGCTTCGGTCACTTCCAGCCGCCAGGAGGTCGAGCGCGGCAGCACGATGTAATCGCCGGCCTCGATGGCCATGTGGCCGTAGTCGCAGAACAGATGGCCCGAACCGTTGTGCACGAACAGCAGCTCGTCGCCATCGGCGTTGCGCACCAGATGATCCATCGAGGCTTCACAGCGCCAGCTGCGCAGGCGCGTATGGGCGTTGTGCATCAACTCATGCGCCCGCCAAGGCGTGTTGCCGTGCCCGGGAAACTTGTTGGTGTCGAAGGCGCGTGGTTTCAGGGGGCCATCGAAATGACTCCATCCGGTCGGCGGATTCGGGTGATACATATGGCTGGCCGGGCCAAAGAAACCCTCCTTGCCCATCTCCCGCTCATAGGTGCCCTCCGGCAGATCGCAATGCGCCTGGCGCGAGGCCTTGCCTTCGACCTTGGAAACGCTGATCCATTTTTTTGACACGACAGACTCCTGAGAAGGGGCACGGGGCACGGGGCACGGGGCACGGGAAAGAGGCTACAGACTGGAGACCAAGGCATGGAGAAACGAGCCCTTCCCCTGCCCCGTTTCCCCTGCCCCCTGCCCCCTGCCCCCCGCTCCTAAAGCACGCCGCGGCGCATCTGGTCGCGTTCGATGGACTCGAACAGAGCCTTGAAATTGCCCTCGCCGAAACCTTCATTGCCCTTGCGCTGAATGATCTCGAAAAAGATCGGGCCGATGTTGGTCTCGGTGAAGATCTGCAGCAACTTCTTGGTCTTGGTCTCCGGATCGGCGTCGATCAGGATGCGGTTCCTGGTCATCCGGGCCACGTCTTCCCCATGTCCGGGGACGCGCTCGTCGATGACATCAAAATAGGTGTCAGGCGTATGTAGAAAGCTCACGCCGGCCGCACGCATGGCCTCGACCGTGCCGTAGATGTCGTCGGTGAAACAGGCGATATGCTGGATGCCCTCGCCGTGGTACTGATCGAGGTATTCGTTGATTTGGGACTTGGGATCGTTCGACTCGTTCAGCGGTATCCGCACGATGCCATCGGGCGCGGTCATGGCCTTGGACACCAGACCGGTCTTGGCGCCCTTGATGTCGAAGTAGCGGATCTCGCGGAAACCGAACAGGCGCTCGTAGTAGTTCGACCACTTTTCCATGTTGCCGAAATACAGATTGTGGGTCAGGTGATCGATGAAGGTCAGGCCGAAACCGATCGGCTCGCGATCGACGCCGTCGAAATACACAAAGTCGGCGGCGTAGGGATCGGTACCGTCGGTCACCAGATACAGCATGCAGTCACCGATGCCCTTGATCACCGGCGCGTCTACCGCCCGGGTGTCGGCCTTGTGGCTGATCACTTCGGCGCCGCGGGTGGTCACTTCGGCACAGACTTCCTCACCGTCGCGCACGCGTATGGCAAAGCCGCAGGCGCAGGGACCATGCTGTGCGGCGAAGTCGGCGGCAAAGGAATCAGGCTCTTCGTTGACCAGGAAGTTGACGCCGCCCTGGCGATACAGTGTGATTGCCTTGCGCGCGTGTTTCGCGACCGCGGTGAAGCCCATGCTGCGGAACAGCGCATGCAGGCCGGCCGCATCGGGCGCCGCAAATTCGACGAATTCGAAACCGTGGATGCCGAGCGGATTGGGCATACCGGTCGGCGTTTCGGCGGACTGAAGCTCTGCGTTCATGGGTGGTCCTCAAGGCGATTGTGCTGCGCTGCAAGTTGCCAGCGCGGGTGCGCACATTATAGTTTCAATTGAAACTTTCGAGATAGGGGTGGAGCGGTGAAAAGTAAAACGTCAAACGTCGATTGGATCGAGAGCGACGGCGCGCCAGAGTGCATGCTCTTCTTGACGTTTGACGTTTTGCGTTTCACTTGGAATACGCCATGAAACCCGAACGAACCAGGCGCACCGCCCCCGCCCCGATCCTCGACCTTGAACGCTTTCTGCCCTATCGATTGTCGGTGTTGTCGAACACCGTCAGCCATGCGATTGCCGAGATGTACGGCGAGCGCTATCAGCTCAGCGTGACCCAGTGGCGGGTGCTGGCGGTGGTTGGGCGTTTCCCCGATCTGTCAGCCGTGGAAGTGGCCGAGCGCACCAAGATGGACAAGGTGGCCGTGAGCCGCGCGGTGGCGGAACTGATCCGCGACGGCCGACTCGATCGCAGCGTGGATCGCAAGGATCGGCGGCGCTCGGTGCTGAACCTCAGCACCGACGGCAGATCCGTCTACAACGAAGTTGCGCCACTGGCGCTGGCCTGCGAGGCACGCCTGCAATCGGTGCTGAGCAACAGCGAACGCACCGCCCTGGAACGCATTCTGGACAAGCTGACCACCGCCGGGGTGGCCATGCTGCTGACCGGTGAAGACCTCGGCATGAATCCCCGCAAGGTGCGCGCCAAGCCCTGAATTCAGCGCCACCCGCTGAAAGTAGCTCACGTTGATCCGAAGGGTCTACGTGAGAGCTCGCCTGCGCGGCCGCTCTCGATCTCCCAGCACGGCCCAGGCGGCGCCGCATCATCGGCATAGGACCTGCCTGCGGGTCATGAACCCCGAGCTTGCCCGCAGGAGCGCCCTCGCGCCGCGACCAGCCAGCGGCACCCACGCAACAACGATCGCGCCGCAAGGGCGCTCCTACCATGCACCCCTACCGCACGTTATTGATCCCGAAAACGCAATCGGCCGGGCACCAGGCCCGGCCGATCGGATCAAACGATGCTGCGCCCGAAATCAGCGCTCGGCGCCGTGCATCCAGCGCACCAGCATTGGCGCCAGGAACCACAACACGATGGCGAAACCAAACAGCGTTCCGGCCAGACTGGCAAAGATCGACATCTCCCCCAAGGACTCAGCGAACGACCCGATGATGCCGGCTGCGTAGTTGGCGACGAAATTGATCAGGAACCACACACCCATCATCAGGGAGGCCAAACGCAAGGGTGCCAGCTTGGTCACCATCGACAGGCCGACCGGGGAAATGCAGAGCTCGCCCATCGTGTGGAAGAAATAGGCAACGACCAACCAGATCATGCTCGCCTTGCCGCTGGGGTCGGAACCCTGCTGGAATGCCGCGCCGATCATCGCCAGAAAGCCGATGCCAGTCAGGATCAAACCGTAAACCATCTTGTTCGGTGTAGGCGGATTCTTCCCCGCTGCTCCCATGCGCGCCCACAGTACGGAGAAGATCGGCGCCAGAATGACGATGAATAGCGGATTCAAGGACTGGAACCAACCAGCAGGTACTTCGAATCCACCCAGCATGCGGTCGGTTTTTTCGGCGGCGTAGAGATTCATCAAGCCACCTGCCTGTTCGAACGCAGCCCAGAAGAGCACGACGAACACGAACAACATGAAGATCACACGCAATCGATCGACTTCGTCCTTGGTGAGCGGCTTGTGGGCGCCACCTGCCATCGCCTTGGATCGCGTTGCGGCAGGGACAACACCAATGTCGCCGAGGTACTTGCGCGCGAAAATCAACTGAATGATGACGCTCAGCACCATGCCAACGCCCGCGGCGAAGTAGCCTGCCTTCCATCCGTAGGCTGCGTTTTCACCCAGCGTGGAGCACACCAGCGGCGCAAGAAAGGCGCCCACATTGATGCCCATATAGAAGATCGTGAAGGCGCCGTCGCGGCGGGCGTCGCCGTCTGGGTAGAGCTCAGCGACCATCGTGGAAATGTTCGGCTTGAAGAACCCATTTCCGAGCACCAGGAGGATCAGACCGACATAGAAGAGGGTCAAATTTCCGGGAATCGAGGAAGCCAGCAGAAACTGGCCCGCGGCCATCAGGATGCCGCCAATGATGATGGACTTGCGCTGACCGAGGTAGTTGTCGGCCAGCCAACCGCCAATCAGGGGCGTGAAGTACACAAATCCGGTGAACAGACCATAGAGACGCAGTGCCTCGGCCTGTGTCCATCCGAATCCGGGATTGTCCGACTCGACCAGAGCCACCAGCGACAGCACCAGCAGCGCGCGCATGCCGTAATAGCTGAAGCGTTCCCACATCTCGGTTCCAAAGAGCAGGAACAGCCCCTTCGGGTGGCCCAGGAACTCGCCCTGGGGAATGTTGTATGACATACGCTGCTCCTTGTCTGGTGCGGATGGCTGGCGTTTCGGTCGCGCAGGTCTACGCGTTCGTGACGATTGAGTCAAACCCCGGCTGTGCTGCGGCGCAGCACAGCGGCGCCCTCAGGCACTTGCGGCTCGGGGTCGAAAACACTGGGGTACTCAGGCACCCGGACTGCGAATGGCGCTCACCAGCCACTCGACAAATCCCTCGACCGGCTTCATCTCGTTGGCTTCGGCACGGCGTGAGCGATATTCGTATTGCCCCGCATCCAGGCCGCGCTCGCCGATGACCACCCGGTGGGGAATGCCGATGAGTTCCTGGTCGGCGAACATGGCGCCAGGACGCACGCCCTTGCGGTCGTCGAGCAACACATCGAGACCAGCAGTGCGCAGTTCGTCATAGAGCTTCTCGGCGGCCTCGCGCACGCGCTCGCTGCGATCCATGCCCAGCGGCAGCACCGCCACATGGAAGGGCGCGATGGCTTCCGGCCAGATGATGCCGCTGGCGTCGTGATTCTGTTCGATGGCGGCGGCGACGATGCGGCTGACGCCGATGCCGTAGCAGCCCATGAACATGGTGCGGGCCTTGCCGGTCTCGTCGAGCACCTGCGCACCCATGGCTTCGGCGTACTTCTGTCCGAGCTGGAAGACGTGGCCAACTTCGATTCCGCGCGCAATCGACCAGGTCCCAGCACCGTTTGGTGCCGGCTCGCCTTCGACCACGTTGCGCACATCGGCCACCAGATCGGGCTCGGGCAGGTCGCGGCCCCAGTTGACGCCGCTCAGGTGGAAGCCGGTCTCGTTGGCACCGACCACCATATCGGCCAGCGCTGCCACACTGCGATCGGCGATCACGGTGATGGCCTTGGCCGGCGCCACCGGTCCGATGAAACCGGGCACCGAACCCAGGTGGTCGACGATCTCGGCCTCGGTGGCAAGGCGATGCTCGGACAGGCCGGCCAGCTTCTGCAGCTTGATCTCGTTGACCGAGTGGTCGCCGCGCACCAGCACCAGCACGAAGCCCTGCTCGCCAACCACCGCGACCGACTTGACCGTGCGCGCCAGCGGCAGACCGAGCAGTTCGGCCACTTCCTCGCAGGTCTTCTGCGTGGGCGTGGACACCTTGGTCATCGATTCGGCGGGCGCGGCACGCGGCGCTGCCGGCGCCGCAGCCTCGGCCAGCTCGACATTGGCGGCGTAGTTGCCCTCGCTGGTGAAGGCGATGGCGTCTTCGCCGGAGTCGGCGAGTACATGGAACTCGTGCGAGCCCGAGCCACCGATGGCGCCGGTGTCGGCAGCCACGGCGCGGAACTTCAGGCCCAGGCGAGTGAAGATTCGGGTGTAGGCGTCGTACATGTTCTGGTATTCGCGTTGCATGCACTCGCTGTCCAGATGGAAGGAATAGGCGTCCTTCATCAGGAACTCGCGGGCCCGCATCACGCCGAAACGCGGCCGGATCTCGTCGCGGAACTTGGTCTGGATCTGGTAGAAATTGATCGGCAGCTGCTTGTACGAACGCAGTTCATTGCGGGCGAAATCGGTGATCACTTCCTCGTGGGTGGGGCCGTAGCAGAACTCGGAGTCCTTTCGGTCCTTGATCTTCAGCAGCTGGCCGCCGAACTTCTGCCAGCGCTCGGTTTCCTCCCACAGCTCGCGCGGCTGGATCGAGGGCATCAGCAGCTCCAGGGCACCAGCGCGATTCATTTCCTCGCGGACGATGGCCTCGACCTTGCGCATGGCGCGCAGGCCCAGCGGCGACCAGGTGTAGATGCCGGCGGCGATCTTGCGGATCATGCCGGCACGCAACATCAGCTGCTGGCTGACGATGTCGGCATCAGCGGGAGTTTCCTTGACCGTGGCAAGGTGGAATCGGGAAATGCGCATGGCGGAGGCCTGAGGGCAAAGCCCGCGATTGTAGCGCGCGGCGGGGCACGGGGCACGGGGCACGGGGCACGGGGCACGGGGTACGGGGTACGGGGTACGGGGAAAAGCTACGGGGTTCGGGCTCTTGTAGGTCCAGACTTGTCTGGACGCTCTTGGCAAGATGTCGGAAGGCTGAGAGCATTTTTCCGCAAAGAACGCGAAGAACGCAAAGGAAGGCAAAAGTCAAACGTGCAGATCAGGCTCCAGGCAGTCGGCAACCCCTGATGAAAATGCACTACTTCGCGTCCTTTGCGCCCTTTGCGGACAAAAAAGACCACCTCGCCCAGCGATCAATACCTGCCTGATCCCGGTTACTTCAATGTGACCACTACATCTCCGGCCAGGCTGAGGCATCCAGGGTTTCGCGGTAGGCGTGCCAGGCGGCATAGGCCAGCCAGGGCATGATGATGGCGAGGCCAAGGAAGGCGGTGGCGAAGCCGAGCGCCGTCAGCAGCACGATCAAGCCGGCCCAGCAGCACATGGTGAACTTGTTGCGCAGCACCGCGTTCACGCTGGAGATGCAGGCGGTGATCATGTCGACATCGCGGTCGGCAATCATCGGCAGCGAAAAGGCGGCGGTGGCGAAGGTGACAGCAGCAAAGATCGACCCGACTGCCGAGCCGATCGCCAGGAACTCGATCAGCGAGGCCGCATCGCCCGCCTCGGCCGGGAAAAACACATTGATCATCATGCCCGCGCGCGACCACAGCAACAGAATCACCAGCTGGGCCAGCGCGAACACTCCGGCTTGCCCCATGACCCGACGGGCCAGCGTGAACGAATGCCGCAGCGCCGGTTGGCGACCGGCCCCGAGTTCACGACTGACGCAGTACAGCCCCACCGCCAGCAAGGGAGCGATGAACACGAATCCCGACAGCAAGGTTGCCAGCAGGGCGAAGCGGCCGAGCCACCAGGCCAGCGCCGACACGCCGACGCTGACCAGCACGATGACGCCACCGAAGATCAGGCTGAGGCCGGGTTCGCGTTTGAAATCCTGCCAGCCCAGACGCAACCAGCGCAGTGGCGCCGCTGGCGTCAGATCGGCACAAGGCACCACAAAGGGCCGTTCATCCTCGCGCGCGGGCTTCGGATCTGGCTGCATGGGCGCTCCCGTGGACGCAACGACCTCCGGCCGGTGGGCCATGCTGACGGGTCACGCCATCGCGAGATTTGATGTGGGTCAGACTGCATCGCTCGCGACGCAGGAAATCGGTGCCGCATGTCGCGCAATGTAGCCCGGGCAAGCCGCAGGCGCACCCGGGGTTGTTCGCGTGCCGTTCCCAGGTGCGCTGCGCTTACCTGGGCTACAAAAGCTGGCTCAGAGCGCGGCCATCATCTCCGGCAGCACCTTGAAAAGATCGCCGACGAGGCCGATGTCGGCCACTTCAAAGATCGGCGCTTCCGCATCCTTGTTGATGGCGACGATGGTGCCGGCGTCCTTGATGCCGGTGAGATGCTGGATGGCACCGGAAATACCGACCGCCACGTACAGCTCGGGAGCGATGATCTTGCCGGTCTGGCCAACCTGCATGTCATTGGGCGCATAGCCCGAATCTACCGCGGCGCGCGACGCACCGACGCCGGCCTTGAGCTTGTCGGCAAAGTCGTAGATCAGCTTGAACTGTTCGGCACTGCCGAGCGCGCGGCCGCCGGAGACCACGATACGCGCGGTCTGCAGATCGGGGCGATCGCCACCACCCTGCTGCAGGCCAACGAAACGCGTGTGCGTGGGCAGCGCGGCATCAACACTGGCGGCTTCAATCGGTGCCGGACCAGCGCTCATCGCCGCTGCCGGATAGGAAGCCGTGCGCACCGTGGCGACCACGGTCTGAGCTGCGGGCGCCTTGACCGTGATGATGGCGTTGCCGGCGTAGATCGGACGCTTGTAGGTGTGGGCGTCAACCACTTCCATGATGTCGCTGAGCTGGCTCACGCCCAGCTTGGCGGCAATCCGCGGCATCAGATCCTTGCCGAAGGTGGTCGAGGGACCGAAAACATGGGTGTAGTCGCCGGCGATGGCCAGAATCTGCGGCGCATACACCGCCGCCAGCGCCTGCTCGTTGGCGGCATTGGCAATGGTACGCACGCGGCTGACACCAGCGATGGTGGCAGCCTGCGCCGCAATCGGCGCCGGATCGGCCGCCAGTACGACGACTTCGATCTCGGCACCGGCGATGCCGGAAGCGCAGCTGACGCACTTGGCCGTGCTCTGGTTGAGCTGACCGTTCAGGTGTTCGGCGATGATGAGGATGCGGGACATGGGATACCTCAGGGTGTTGGGAGTTGGCCGCTTTGGCCAGGCTCCGGTCTATTCCGGGTGAAACGTGAAACGTAAAACGTCAATTGAAGCCGGCAATCTGCCTGCACTCGCCTGAAGTTGTCGGTTCCTAGCTCCACTGCTCCAATTTTGTCTGTCTGTTGGGGAGAACGAAACAATCCGGATCGCGCCTCACCCAATTGACGTTTCACGTTTGACGTTTTGCCGCCTCTACAGCAATCCCTTCCCTTTCAGCGCCGCGATCAGCTCCGGCACATCCTTGACCATCACGCCTTTCTGACGCTTGGCGGGCGGGGCGTAGTGGGTCACCTGCAGGTGGTCGCCGGACTCGATGCCCAGGCTTGAGAGCTCCAGGGTTTCGCGCGGCTTGCTCTTGGCCTTCATGATGTCGGGCAGCTTGATGAAGCGTGGCGTGTTCAGGCGCAGATCGACGCTGATCACGGCCGGCAGGTCGACTTCCAGGGTTTCCAGACCGACGTCGACTTCGCGCGTCACCTTGGCGACATTGCCTTCGACTTCGACCTTGCTGGCAAAGGTGGCTTGCGGCCGATCGAGCAGCGCGGCGAGCATCTGCGCCGTCTGATTGGAATCGTCGTCGATGGCCTGCTTGCCCAGGATCACCAGGCCCGGCTGCTCCTTCTCGACGATCTTGGCAAAGGCGCGCGCCGCGGTCAGCGACTGCACCGGACCCTCGCTCTTGATCAGGATGCCGCGGTTGGCGCCCATGGCCAGGCCCGTGTCGATCTGCTGCATCGAGCTCTGCTGGCCGATGGACATGACCACCACTTCATCCGCCTTGCCGGCCTCGCGCAGGCGCAGGGCTTCTTCGAGCGCAATCTCGTCGAAGGGATTGACGCTCATCTTGACGCCATCGATGGCCACGCCCGAGCCATCCGGCTTCACCTGCACGCGGACCGTGTAGTCCACCACTCGCTTCAAACCGACCAGAATCTTCATGAGCGTCACATCGCCTCTATCCGGAGATAACCTGCCGATGGTAGCCAACGGCATCTGAACAACCAATCAAATCGGCGGCACTGCGGCCGCGGCATTGTTGCAGGAGCGCCCTTGCGGCGCGACCGCGGTGGCGACAAGTCTGTGCGCCCGGTCGCGACGCAAGGTCGCTCCTACCAGAGACGTCGGGCGACGCTCGATTCTTGAGCGGCGCCCGACCGCATCGACTCTACTGCGCCTCCAGCGGATACACCTTGACCTCGACGCGGCGGTTCTTGGCGTGGTTGTCAGGGTCGCTGGCATCGGCGACGCGTGACCAGCCCATGCCCTGCGCCGAGAACTGGTTCGGATCCATGGTCGGGAACTTGCGCAGCAATTCCGACTTGACCGCGTTGGCGCGATTGGTCGAGAGCTCGCGCACGGCCGAATCGGGCACCTGACCACGCATCGAGCCATCGGTGTGGCCTTCGATGACGATGCGCGCGGCGCCGTAGGAGCCAGCCAGCTTGCCGATCTCTTCGAGCACGAAATCGACGTTCGGGTCGTACTGCTCTTCCACGGTCTTGCCACCCTTGTCCTTGGTGATCTTCTTGAACAGATCCCAGGAGTTTGGATAGAAATGGATGACCACGGTCTTGGTCAGGATTTCCGGGCTTTCCGACTGGATGGCGCTGGCGCTCATCGGCGCAAAATTGATGCCGTAGTTGGAGCGCTGGTTGGCGTACTTGGGCTCGCCCGCCAGTTTCTGCAGCACGCTGAAGTCAACGATCTGGTCGAAATTCACGCGCGAGGCCACCGCCCCGATCTTGCGGTACATCACGTAGGCGGTGTTGAAGGTGCGCTCGAAGTTGGTCGGATTGTTGCGGTTGAGGAAGAACTCGCGGTTTTCGGCGTAGTTGGTCCAATGCGCATCCGGCAGCATGGCCAGGGCCTCGGACGCGGGCAGCGCATAGCCTTCGGCCATCCAGGTGGCGACCTTCTGCTTGGCCTCCTGATCGTCCAGAGCCACCATCGCATCAAAGATGCCGCGCACCAGGCCTTCCATGATGTCCGGGTTGTCCTTGGCGAAATCGGCGCGGGCGAACCAGACGTCGGCGATCAGCTTGTTGGCAGTGGCCGTCGACACCAGCAGCTTGTTGCCCTTGACGTCGGACAGGTTGTAGATATCCGGCGCCCAGGAGACCACGCCGGCCACGTTCTTGTCGGCGTTGAAGGCGGCAGCGGCCTCGAAGGCGGTGTTGGTGAAACGGAAATCGACCTCGGCCGGCTCGACGCCGGAGTTGATCAGCGTGTTCAGCGCGAAGAAGTGCGAAGGGCTGTTCTGCGCCAGCACCACCGTCTTGCCACGCAGATCCGATGCGGTCTTGATGTTGCTGCGCACGACAATACCGTCGCCACCGTTCGACCAGTCGATCTGCTGGTAGATGCGCGGCATGACCCGGCTGTCCTTCTGCAGGCTTTCCAGCAGCAGCGGCAGCATGTCCACCGTGGCCCAACCGATCTGCACATCGCCAGCGGCATAGGCATCGCGCATGGCCACCGGATCATCGATCAGCACCAGCTCGACCTTGAAGGGCTGGCCACCCGGCGTGGTCCAGGTCTTGCCCGGCTTGAAGCCACCATTGGCGTACACAATCGGCGCCCAGCCGGCCCAGACATTGATGGCAAAGCGCACCGTGCGATCGCTCATCGGCTTGTAGTTGGACACGCCCTTGACGTCCGGCAGCCGCTGGCTGGGCACGTAGGCGTATTCCTTGACGGTGGTGATGCCTTCGGAGTCCGGCGCTTCGGCACCGCCGTCGGTCGGTGGCGGCGTGGGTGCCTGCGAAGAGCTGCTGTCCTTGCCGGCATTGACGGTCACCGGCTCGCCGCCTTCTGCGCCGGGCGTTTTCAGGCGGTACATGCCGTAGCCCACCAGGGCCAGGATCACCAGCAGGACGACGAAATAGAAACCAGGTTTGGGTTGGCCGTTCATGCGTACCCCGGAGAAGAGTGGAAGATTGAGGGTGAAAGGTGGAAGCAGCGATGTGGAGCCGGTGTCAATTCGGCTGCGCCGGACCCAGTTCCTTCTGTGCCGGTGCCGGGGCCGCTGTTTCCGGCGTCACCAGTCCCATGTCCATTTCCATGCGCTTGAGGGCGTCTTCGGCCATGAACTGCTCCATGTTCTGCTCGGCCTGGATCTCGGCGATGCCACGGCTGGACAGATCGGCGGCCACGCGCACGGCGCCACGGTTCTTGTCGATGCGTTCCTGCACCACCTGTTCGAGCTGGCCAAAATCGGTAGTGACGTTGAAATCAAAGGTCTCCGAGAGCTTGGCCACTTCGGCCTCGGCCTCGCTCATCTTGATCTCGGCATCGTACTTGGTGATCTTGGCCCGCACCTCACCAAGTTTCTTGGTGGCGTGCTGAATCTTCATCAGGCTGTTGTTGTACGAGGTCTCGTGAATCGTGAGCTGCTCGCGATTGGATTCCAGATCCTTCTTGGCCTTTTCCATCTCCAGCGCGAACTTGGCCGCGGTGGCGCGGTCACCGGCCTTCAGATAGGCCTTGGCCTGAGCTTCCAGCTGGGCCACATGCTTCTCGCCTTCCTTGACCTGGCGGGTGACGCGCTCGACCAGACCTCGATACTGCTCAAGCCCCACCCGACCGGATTTGAGCTCCTCGACCGACTTGTCGTACTCGTAGCGCATCTGCGCGATCGGATCGGCCTCCCAGAAGAAGTTGGCGAGCTTGTTCAGCTGCGCGCGCAGCGAGGACCAGAGTTTTTGAAAGATCATGGAGTGCTCCTGGGTACTGCGAATGGTGAAAGATGGCGTGAGCGTCAATGCCCGGGTCAACGCTTCTTCTTGTCCAGCAAGTCATACAGCGCCTGATATTCCTGCGCCAGCTTGTGCGAGGGCTCAAGGTAGATCAATGGTCGGGCCGCCTCGTGGCTCTCCTTGATCTTGATGCTGCTGGAGATGTACTGCGGCAGCACCGGCAGCTTTTCGGCAATCAGTTCCTCTACCACCCGCGTCGGCAGATTCGAGCGCGCGTTGAATTGATTGACCACGATGCCCTCGACCTTGAGCTTCTTGTTGTGATCGGCGCGGATCTCGTCGACATTCTCGAGCAATCGGTACAGCGCCTGGCGGGAAAAGTCGTCGCAATCGAACGGTACCAGACAGCGGTCAGCCGCAATCAGTGCCGAAAGCGTGTAGAAATTGAGGGCCGGCGGGGTGTCGATGAAGATCTGGTCGAACTCCTTCTTCAGGCCGCCCAGCATTTCTCCGAGCTTGTAGATCTTGTGCTTGGTCTCGAGTTTGGTCTGCAGGTCCGAAAGGCGCTGATCGGCGCTCATCACCGTCAGATTCTCGTACGGTGTGACGGTCACATACTCGGCCGGATTGCGCATGCGCAGCCGGTAGGACAGGGATTCCTCGAAGAAGTCGGCAATGCCGAGTTCAGCCGCTTCGGCCGCCTCACCCAGCAGATAGTGCGTGGAATTGGCCTGCGCATCGAGATCGACCACCAGTGTACGTTGCCCCCGAGTAGCGGCTATGGCCGCCAGATTGCAGACGATCGTCGACTTGCCTACACCGCCCTTCTGGTTGAACACGACACGAATCATGGACGCACCTGTGACGCCAGCGATGGCCCGAGTATAGAACCGTAATCGACCCTGGAGTCCGCCAAGCCTGTCGGCGCCGGGCGGCAGGCGTACACTGAGGGACTGGCTTGCACCAGGCGGCAGCCCGAATCGGCTGTCTCCCATGCCAGCGGGACTGGCTCGGTTCAGTCGGATTTCACCGCAGCGACGATAGGCTGGATGTCTGATGAGCAAGGGGACGACCATGCGGCGCATCTTTCTACTACTGGCGCTGTTGACCTTGAGTGCCTGTGCCAGCAACGGCTATCGCTACCATGACGATGGCTATTGGACGGCACGCTCGCCGGCGCGGTCCTCGGTGGTGTTCTACGGGTCGATCTCAAGTTGCTGGGGCTGGCAGCGGCCCATCTACCCCTGGTATGGATCATGGGCGTCGCCCTGTAGTCCGTATTCCTATTTCCCTGGCGCCGGTTGGTATGGCGGCTACGGCTATGGCTATGGCCATGGCTACAGCCCCTATTGGCACGATCACTGGTACTTGCCGCGCACGCCGGACCAGCAGACCGCCGGGGCGCGGGCCCGGGCGCTGGCGGCTGAGCGGGCATCGGCGCTGGATTCGGGCGGCTACCCGCGCTACGACGATCTGGCACCTGCGAGACAGCGCGATACCGGCGGCGGCGGGCGAGTGTTCCGCTCGCAAGCACGCAGCTACGCCCCCGATCTGATGGGACCGCGCCGCGAAGGACTGGGCTCGGTTGGCAGCAGCCGCAACACCGGCAACAGCGGCTATTCACGCTCCGGCCTGGGGGGTCGTTCGATGGGTTCCGGATCAGCGCCTACCCGTAGCGCGCCGGCCGTCAACATGCGCGCAGTCAGTAGCCGTGAGCGTGAGGAAAACTGAGGCGGGGTCTCGTTAGTCAAGTGTGAACCGGGTCACAAAGCTTGACTGCTATCACGATTCGCACCTCCGTCAGCGCTATACTTTTGGCTGCGGTTTGATTCAGCGGTTCCGGCGTTCGATTGTTTCATCCGGATTCCCCCTGTTCCAGTTGAGCAGCGGGCGCCGGGACCTCCCAAAAAAAACGGCCACCAGAGCAAGTGCTACTGGTGGCCGGGACTCCCCCTGACACGCGGAGTTTGTTGCAACAAACGGGCCAACAGGCTCGTTTGTTGTTTCCGGGCCGGCAACCAGCGCCTGCGCGCACAGTGGCGGGCCGGTATCGGCTGCATGGCGGCTGTCTGCGCCGACGGCCATCTTCGGGAAATTGACCCTTCTCGGTTACCATGCCGCCCTGTTCGGTCACTGCCTGTCGCACAAGGTCATGCGCTACGACACCCTGTTTGACGTCATTGTGGTTGGCGGCGGCCACGCCGGCACCGAAGCGGCGCTGGCTGCGGCGCGCGCCGGTGCCCGCACGCTGCTGCTGAGCCATCAGATCGAGACCATCGGCCAGATGAGCTGCAACCCGGCCATCGGCGGTATCGGCAAGGGCCATCTGGTGCGTGAGATCGATGCGCTGGGCGGGGTCATGGGCTGGGCGGCAGATCGTGCTGGCATCCAATGGCGCACGCTGAACTCCAGCAAGGGCCCGGCGGTGCGCGCCACCCGCTGCCAGGCCGACCGCGCCTTGTACCGGGCCGCTATCCGTCACGCTGTCGAGAACCAGCCGAATCTGACCCTGTTTCAGCAAGGCGTGGAAGATCTGCTGCTCAGCGCTGGCCGCGTCAGCGGCGTGCGCACGCAGATGGGCCTGGTGTTCGAGGCCCGCTCCGTGGTGCTGACCGCCGGCACCTTTCTGGCCGGACTGATCCATATCGGCGATGCCAACTACAAGGGTGGGCGTGCCGGTGATCCGCCGGCGCAGGGACTGGCGATGCGTCTGCGCGAGCTGCCGTTGGGCCAGGGTCGGCTCAAGACCGGCACGCCGCCGCGCATCGACGGCCGCAGCGTCGATTACAGCGAACTGGAGGAACAGCCCGGTGATCAGCCGACGCCGGTGTTTTCCTACCTCGGCAGCGTCAGCGATCATCCGCCGCAGGTGTCCTGCTGGATCACCCACACCAGCGAGCGCACCCACGATCTGATCCGCGGCGCGCTCGATCGCTCACCGCTGTACAGTGGCAAGATCGAGGGCGTGGGGCCGCGCTACTGTCCATCGATCGAAGACAAGGTGGTGCGCTTCGCCGAGAAGTCCTCGCATCAGATCTTCATCGAACCCGAAGGCCTGAGCACCCACGAAATCTACCCCAACGGCATCTCCACCAGCCTGCCCTTCGACGTGCAGCTGGCGCTGGTACGCTCGATCAAGGGCTTCGAGCGCGCCCACATCACGCGCCCGGGCTATGCCATCGAATACGACTATTTCGATCCGCGCGGACTCAAATCCTCCCTGGAAACCCGAGCCGTGGACGGCTTGTTCTTCGCCGGCCAGATCAACGGTACCACCGGCTACGAGGAGGCAGCGGCGCAGGGTCTGCTGGCCGGACTCAATGCCGCCCGTCAGGTGCAGGGTCTTGACCCCTGGTGCCCGCGTCGGGATGAGGCTTACCTCGGCGTGCTGGTCGATGACCTGATCACCCATGGCACGACAGAGCCCTACCGCATGTTCACCTCGCGCGCCGAATACCGCTTGCAGCTGCGCGAGGACAATGCCGATGCGCGGCTGACGCCGATCGGGCGCGAACTGGGACTGGTCGACGAGACCCGCTGGCAGGCCTACGCGCGCAAGCGCGATGCCGTGGCCCGCGAGAGCGAACGCCTGCGCGGGCTGTGGGCCGCTCCCACCAATGCTCTGGGACGCGAGTTTGCGGCCGCCACCGGCGAGCCGCTGTCGCGCGAGACCCATGCCATCGATCTGCTCAAGCGCCCGGACCTGAGCTATCGGCGCTTGACCGAGGTCAGCGGCTTTGGGCCGGCTGTGGACGATCCGGTCGTGGCCGAACAGGTCGAGATCGAAGCGAAGTATTCCGGCTACGTCAATCGTCAGCGCGAGGACATCGAGCGCTCCAGACGATACGAGTCAGCCCTGATCCCGGAACATTTCGACTACAGCGAAGTCACCGGGCTGTCCGCCGAAGTGCTGCAGAAACTGGAGCGTGTGCGCCCGGCGACCTTGGGGCAGGCTGGTCGGATTCCCGGCGTCACCCCGGCGGCGGTCTCGCTGCTGCTCGTGCATCTGAAGCGCGGCACGGCGGCCGCCGCCAGAGCATCGTGATCGGGACGACTGCATCGTAGGACGGATCCTGTCCGCCACCGAAATCCCCAGTATCGCGATCGCGGACAAAGTCCGCTCCCACAGGAGAACTCAGCTCTTGGCGAGAAAGGCCTCGATCTTCGGCACGATGGTCGCGGCCATGTCTTCCAGCACGTAGTGGCCGGCATCGGCAAAGGCGATGGCCTCGGCGCGCGGGAAACGGCGGCACCATTCGTCGAAATAGTCGCGGTCGAAGACGAAATCGCGCAGGCCCCAGAGGATCAGCATCGGCTTGTCGGCCAGCAATTGCAGACCCTTGCCGGTAGCCGCGATCGTTGCGTACGCGGGATCGGATTCCCTGAGCGGAATGTCCTGAACGAAACGCAGCACCGCGCGTCGCGCAATCGGTGAATCGTAGGGCGCCACGAAGGCCGCGCGCTCGCGCCCGGAGAGCTTGCGCGCGGTGCTGGTGCGGGCTGCACCCACGGCGAAGGCATTGAAACGCTCGACCAGGAAGGCACCCAGGCGGGTGTTGCGGACCAGCTTCAGAGTAGCCGGCAGGCGCTTGCCGGCCAGCATCGGGAAAGCCGCGGTGTTCAGCACCACCATCCGCGCGACGCGATCTGGATTCTTCACCGCCCAGGCACTGGCGATGGCCCCACCCCAGTCATGCACCACCAGCGTCACTGGGCCGGTCGGAACGATGCGCTCCATGAAAGCGCTGAAATCTGCCACGCGGCTGTCCAGGGTGTACTGGTAGCGAGCGTCATCGGGACGGTCGGACAGGCCCATGCCGATGTGGTCGGGTGCCACGCAACGATAGTTCGGCTTCAGCGCGGCGATCAGATCGCGGAACAGCCAGCACCAGCTCGGGTTGCCGTGGACCATGACCACCGGAGCGCCCTTGCCTTCGTCGAGGTAATGCATCGACAGGCCGTCGCGGGTGAAATACTTGGGCGTGTATCCGAGCGCTTCAATCAGCGCCTGGGCTTGGGCGTTTGACACGGCATGCCATCAACAGTCCTGGGGTCGCGCAGCATGGACCAAGATCGCGCTGATGGGAACCGGGGCAGGGTCACGGGATGTCGCGGGATGTCGCGGGAGCGGGGGCAGGGGGCAGGGGACCGGACTTGCCGCACAATCAAGCCGTGCCGCGTGCTTGTGAGCCCGCCTCCAACCTCACTTCACCGTCAGACAGTGCGGGAAGTTTGGATGCCTGCCCCCTGCCCCCTGCCCCCGATTCGGCGGCAGACCAACAATCAAATGTCCAAGTCTCGTGCGAGCGCCATGGCGAGGCCCCGCGCATTCATCTCGGCGGCGGCGGCGGCGGCGGCGGTGGCATTGGCGGCGGCATGCCTGCCGCGGCCTGCGCGGGTTTGGCGCTCTTGCGACTCCACATCGCAATCACGGCGACGATGGCCAGCACGATCGAGACCGCCCACAGGGGGCGCACGAAAATCCACGACAGCACGATGGTCACGCTGGCCAGCACTGCAGCCAGCACGAAGGCCACACCGCCGGTGAACATGCCGACCGCCCGTCCCAGCGGCGGCAGCACCGCGGCAATGGTCTTGAGCGGGCCCAGCATCATCGAGAAGGCAATCCAGAGCAGGCCGAAGCCTGCCGCGCGAAGGACCCAGCCCAGCATGCTGTTGCTGCTCTGGGCATGCTCCACCATGGACGAAGCGGACTGCTGACCGGTTTCCACGAGGAAGATCTCGGTCCCTGCCGGACTGGTCCACGGCAGCAGGCTATCGCCATTGGCCTGGGCAATCACCGATGCCATCTGCGGCGGTACCGCCCGATAACGCACGCGGACGTCGCCGATCTGCGGCGAGCCCGGATTGCTGCCGCGATAGATGGTTTCGGCATCGACTCGGCGAAAGCCATTGGGAAAAACCCCGGCCTCGCCCAGCTGCAGCGCGCTGCTGTTCAGCGAATTCAGGATGTTGTCGGCGGCACGACGAGCGCCGATGCGGGCGTCGGTCACCGCAAATCGGGCGTCACTGAAAGGCAAGGCGCCGGGATTGTTGTGGCCGCTCTCCTGGAAATTCGAGGAGTTGATGGCGTCGTCGTCCCACACTTTCTCGTAGGAATAGGTGGTCACCCGCTCCTTGCCACCGCCGAGCTTGTCGCGCTCGGTGGTCTCCTTCTTTTCCCGCCACTGGTACATCTCGACCGAGCGCCGCAGCACCAGCGCCGGGGCTTCGATCCCGAAATCCGGATCGCGCACACCCTGATTGCTGCGCACCTCGGCGCTGAAGTGAATCAGCTTGCCGTCCACGGAGGGGTCAATCGGGTCTGCGGCCACGCTTTGCACCGTCTCACCTGCTGCCCGCAAGCCCTTGTAGTTCTTGAGCGTGCGGTGCTCGTTCCAGGCCAGCAGCAGCAAAGCCGCAATGACGATGACAAAAGACAGCAGAAAGCCGACGAAGGACTGCTTCAGCCGGCTCCACCAGGAGATGTTCTCGCGGACTACGACGGGCATGACTCCCCCTCTGTTGCGCAGATGATGTTGCCTTTCGGCAAGCAAGGGTCAAACGTAAAACGTAAAAGGTCAACAAGGCAAAAGCGGCGCTCGTGGGACCGTCTGAGCAAATTCCGTGAGCCGCGTTGTGAGTCAAAATCGCTTACGGCCAGGCGCAGTCCGAAGGTCGTAGCCGATACCAGGAAGCGGAGGACTGCAACGTCGCAGCAGCGATTTGTGCGACGACCCTTCCAGGTGGGACCAGTTGGCCACCAGCGGCGTCAGCCACCTCGCCCATAGCGCTGGCTGTGACCTTCGATGTCTTCCTTGCCCGCAACCATTTTGGCCGCCATTGCGGGCACGGCGCTTCCCCCAGGATCCCTACTGCCGCATTGACGTTTTACATTTTACGTTTTGCTGCTCTACCAAACCACTTCCGCCATCGAGCAGTTCAGCCCGGAGCCGATGCCCAGCAGCGCCACGCGCTTGCCCTTGACCAGGCGGCCGGTGTCCTTGAGCTTGCTCAGCGCGGTGGGCAGCGAGGCCGGGCCGATGTTGCCGAATTCCGGGAAGATGGTCAGTACCTTGCGCGGATCGATGCCGAGCAGCTTGACCAGCTCTTCGGTGTGCACCCGACTGACCTGATGGATCACGAACTCGTCGATCTCACCCACCGCCCAGCCGAACATCTGGCGCGCGGCGCCGAAGGTCTTGCCGGCGAGTTTCAGGCCCTCGATCAACAGGGTCTTGGTATCGGTGACCATGCGGTCGATGTTGCCGGCACAGAGCTTGGAGAACTGCGTGGCCGAGCGCGACACGCTGCCGAGGTAGCGGTGACCGTCGGGATAGAGATCGGCGTTCGCCAGCAACATGGCGACGCCACCCGAGCCCAGGGTCAGCGAGGCAAACTCGTCGCGGAACTGTTCCGGCGTGACGCTGGGATGACTCAGGCGCTCGATGGTTTTCTCGGTGATGTAGCGGCTGCATTCGCCATCGACGATCAGGGCGTATTCGATATCACCACGCTCGATCATGTGCGCGGCGATATCCATGCCATTGAGGAAGGCCAGACAGGCATTGCCCACGTCGAAGTTGCGGCACTGCTCCGGCAGACCGAGCTTGCCGGCAACGATGCTGGCCGTCGACGGCTCCAGAAAGTCGCGGCAGACCGAGGTGTTGACCAGAATGCCCACCTTGTCGCGTTCGATGCCGGTCTCCGCCAGCACCTTCTCGGCCGCCAGCGCGGCCGCATCCGAAGGTACGGTGCCCTCATCCCAGACCCGGCGCGCATCAATACCGGCAACGCCTTCGAGCAGATCGGTGCGCAAGCCCAGCCGCTCGATCGACGGCAGCAGGCGCGAGACGATCTCTGCCGAAGACAAACGGTTGGGAGCGTCGACATGGGCGACGGAGGCGATGGCGACGTGCTGAAAGCGCATGCAGAAGGGAACCTGACACTGAGAGGCGCGAAGTTAAGGCCAGAGGCCCTTGCAGTGCAAGCGTGCGGCTGTGAAAAGGGGCAACGGGGCACGGCACGGGGCACGAGGCACGAGGCACGGGGCACGGGGCACGGGGCACGGGGCACGGGGCACGGGAAAGGCTAATGGGTGAGGGCTGTAGTGGGTCCAGACTTGTCTGGAGGCGCTCAGCACACCGGAGCGAGTGCGTCCAGAGCAGTTCGGATCTATTGGACCTTGGTCATTGCGAGCCACCTGTTTCGGCCCGAAACTGCCCACCGGCCATGAACCACAAACCCGCCTGTGGGAGCGACCTCGCGTCGCGACCGGCAAGCCGCACGTCCGAAGCAGCGGTCGCGCCGCAAGGGCGCTCCTACAGGTGAACGAAGCAAATCAACGACTTACGACATGGGTTCATGGAGAGTCCATATCGTAGGTTGTTGATGCGTCATTGCTAGTCGAGTAGCTAAGCCTTTACAGGCTTTCGCCCTCACAGATCCGGACGGGCGGATTTCCCGCATCCGGCTCTTCCAAGCAGGTAACCCGGCGAGACCGGGAGCCAATCATCCGGGTGGGTGATGCGGGGAGTCGGCAGCGCGAAGTGAGTGTCGACCAGCGCCACCACGACGGGGAGACGAGACGTCTGACTGCGCTTCATCAGCACACTGATCCAGATCGCTCGCACCGCGGCTCGGAAACGCTTGAGCGCATCCATGTTGCCGCGCACGCCGTAGTACGCGTAGTGGCCTTTCAATTTGGCACTCAGTTCAGCCCACTGTGTGCGCAAGGGATCGTGCAGGTGCGCGCGGCACCACTCACGGGCGAGCGTCAGGCTGCGCCGGAAGCGCTTCGCCATCGTTTGACGTCGCACCAGATAGCGGCCCTGGCGATCCTGGCCGGCGATGTGCGTGAACCCGAGAAAGTCGAAACTCCCGGATTTGCCCCCGCCCGGCGGTGTGCGGCCGAAACCCAGCAAGCGGGTCTTGGCCACATTCATCTCCAGCCCGTAGCGCGCCAGACTCGTCTCCAGTACCGCTCGCAGCGCTACCGCATCCTCCTCATGCTCGAACATCAGGACTGCGTCATCGGCATAGCGCACCATGTACACCTCGCCGCGCGCCGCTGTCCGACGCCATTCCACCACCACCTCGTCCATCGCCTCATGCAGCACGATGTTCGCCAGTAGCGGGGAAATCGGCGCCCCTTGCGGCGTGCCGCACGTTTGCCGTGTCCGCTTGCCATCCTGCTCCACCACCCCGACCGTCAGCCATTTGTCGATCAGTCGCAACAGACTGCGATCGGTCACCCTGCGCCTGATTGCCTGTCGCAATGCCTCGTGCTCGATGCGATCGAAACACTGCTTCAGATCCAGGTCCAATACCCAGTTCACGCGTCCTTTCTGCAGCACCGTCTGCACCGCCTGCAAGGCCATATGCGCACTGCGCTGCGGCCTGAAGCCATAGCTCAGCCCTCGGAAGTCGGCTTCGAAAATGCTGTTCAGCACCTCGGTCACCGCGCCTTGTACGACCTTGTCCTCCACGCACCAGATCGATAACGGCCGGTCGCTGCCATCCGCTTTCTTGATCGTCGCGCGCTTCGCCGGCTGCGCTCGGTACTGACCCGTGCGCAGTCGCTCATGCAGTTGCTGCAGCCGTGCCGCCAATCCTTTTCCATAGCTGGCCTTGCTCTCGCCGTCGATGCCCTTTGCCGCGTCCGCCCGCAAGCCGCGGTAAGCACGCAACAACGAGCCCTCATCGAGCAAGTGGGCCAGCGACGTGAACTGTTCCTCCGGATGGGCTCGCGCCCTCTCCTGCACCCGCCGAAGTCTTGGGCAGATGGGTTCCCACCTCAGCGTGCGGCCCATCGTTCCCTCCCGCAGGATCCCTGCTCGGTGCCGCCCTTCGCTCCACCCACTCGCCAAACTGCGACTTCGCAGGCTTCATCACTACTACGACGACATCCGACTTCCCCATGCCATTGACCCCCCTGCACTCGGTTCTTGCCTTGTGCCGGGTGCCCACTTCCCTGTGGTGACACCGGGATCTCCTCTGTTCCACACCAATCCTGTACACCTCGATACGAGCCCATGCCCCCGGAAGGTCGATCTGGGTCAGGCATTTCGCCAGATCGTGTGGCCTGCGGAACTCGGGCGTAGCCCTCGGCACCTTCGACGATGAAATTTTCGGGGTTCAACCTCATACCTCTGTGTATTCCTGTCTACGCTTCGTACCCGCCGTTACCGGTCGCGCACGCAAGACTCGGTTACCACTGCCATGCCATTGGCTTCGTGGGTCGGCTTCATGCCAACTCGGATCGCGTGCAGCTTGCAGAGCGCACGTCGAGTAGCTAAACCTTTACAGGCTTTCGCCCTCACAGATCCGGACGGGCGGATTTCCCGCATCCGGCTCTTCCAAGCAGGTAACCCGGCGAGACCGGGAGCCAATCATCCGGGTGGGTGATGCGGGGAGTCGGCAGCGCGAAGTGAGTGTCGACCAGCGCCACTACGACGGGGAGACGAGACGTCTGACTGCGCTTCATCAGCACACTGATCCAGATCGCTCGCACCGCGGCTCGGAAACGCTTGAGCGCATCCATGTTGCCGCGCACGCCGTAGTACGCGTAGTGGCCTTTCAATTTGGCACTCAGTTCAGCCCACTGTGTGCGCAAGGGATCGTGCAGGTGCGCGCGGCACCACTCACGGGCGAGCGTCAGGCTGCGCCGGAAGCGCTTCGCCATCGTTTGACGTCGCACCAGATAGCGGCCCTGGCGATCCTGGCCGGCGATGTGCGTGAACCCGAGAAAGTCGAAACTCCCGGATTTGCCCCCGCCCGGCGGTGTGCGGCCGAAACCCAGCAAGCGGGTCTTGGCCACATTCATCTCCAGCCCGTAGCGCGCCAGACTCGTCTCCAGTACCGCTCGCAGCGCTACCGCATCCTCCTCATGCTCGAACATCAGGACTGCGTCATCGGCATAGCGCACCATGTACACCTCGCCGCGCGCCGCTGTCCGACGCCATTCCACCACCACCTCGTCCATCGCCTCATGCAGCACGATGTTCGCCAGTAGCGGGGAAATCGGCGCCCCTTGCGGCGTGCCGCACGTTTGCCGTGTCCGCTTGCCATCCTGCTCCACCACCCCGACCGTCAGCCATTTGTCGATCAGTCGCAACAGACTGCGATCGGTCACCCTGCGCCTGATTGCCTGTCGCAATGCCTCGTGCTCGATGCGATCGAAACACTGCTTCAGATCCAGGTCCAATACCCAGTTCACGCGTCCTTTCTGCAGCACCGTCTGCACCGCCTGCAAGGCCATATGCGCACTGCGCTGCGGCCTGAAGCCATAGCTCAGCCCTCGGAAGTCGGCTTCGAAAATGCTGTTCAGCACCTCGGTCACCGCGCCTTGTACGACCTTGTCCTCCACGCACCAGATCGATAACGGCCGGTCGCTGCCATCCGCTTTCTTGATCGTCGCGCGCTTCGCCGGCTGCGCTCGGTACTGACCCGTGCGCAGTCGCTCATGCAGTTGCTGCAGCCGTGCCGCCAATCCTTTTCCATAGCTGGCCTTGCTCTCGCCATCGATGCCCTTTGCCGCGTCCGCCCGCAAACCGCGGTAAGCACGCAACAACGAGCCCTCATCGAGCAAGTGGGCCAGCGACGTGAACTGTTCCTCCGGATGGGCTCGCGCCCTCTCCTGCACCCGCCGAAGTCTTGGGCAGATGGGTTCCCACCTCAGCGTGCGGCCCATCGTTCCCTCCCGCAGGATCCCTGCTCGGTGCCGCCCTTCGCTCCACCCACTCGCCAAACTGCGACTTCGCAGGCTTCATCACTACTACGACGACATCCGACTTCCCCATGCCATTGACCCCCCTGCACTCGGTTCTTGCCTTGTGCCGGGTGCCCACTTCCCTGTGGTGACACCGGGATCTCCTCTGTTCCACACCAATCCTGTACACCTCGATACGAGCCCATGCCCCCGGAAGGTCGATCTGGGTCAGGCATTTCGCCAGATCGTGTGGCCTGCGGAACTCGGGCGTAGCCCTCGGCACCTTCGACGATGAAATTTTCGGGGTTCAACCTCATACCTCTGTGTATTCCTGTCTACGCTTCGTACCCGCCGTTACCGGTCGCGCACGCAAGACTCGGTTACCACTGCCATGCCATTGGCTTCGTGGGTCGGCTTCATGCCAACTCGGATCGCGTGCAGCTTGCAGAGCGCACGCCCGCATTTCTCACACCTGCGCGAGCAGATGCCCCCAATCTTCTAGTGGTACAAGGCGATTCCGAGACACGCGCCAGTCACAGAGTGTTTGGCTGCATCTGCCCGCTTTGCGGACCTCGCTGGTTCTTTGCGACTATCGCTGCGTTGCTCCTCCTCGCAATGGAATCACCATTCCTCGTCGTCGCGCCTTGCGCTAGTCGCAAAGCCCTGCGCGATCTTCCGCAACAGGTGTGAGAAATGCGGGCTAGGAGCGCAGCGACGAAGCTATCCAGGTAGCGCTGCACACCCCTCCTCACGGCATCTGCAAGAGATGGATGCTCTTCTTCGCGCTCTCTCTGCTTTTCCTTCGCGTTCTCTGCGTCCAGCTTCTGGCCGCGATCTCCCTCAATGATGGGTCGTCGCGCTGCCGATCGCACCGCAAACCCTGCGCAGGGCATCCGGGCTGGCTTCACGATGCCGGGGTTATGCTCGATCGGTCTTTTCTGCAGGTACTGGCGTGAATACGACTGTTCGCTTGTTGCTCTGTACCCTTCTGCTCTGCGCCGGCGCTGCTCAGGCGGTGGTCGAACAGCGCGGACAGACGGCCAGCGGGGCCTACTTCATCGCCCAGATTCCGGATGGCTGGCTGCCGGGCGGTCGACTGGTGTTGATCAATCACGGCTATGACATCGAGCCCATCGACACCGAGCCCAGCCTGGGGCCCCTGCCCTTGCGCCAGCGCATTCTGGCCAAGGGCTATGCCATCGCTGCGTCCAGCTACAGCCAGCGCGGCTGGGCCTTGTTCCAGACGCGCCGCGATCACCGGGAGCTGGTCGAAGCCTTCACGGCTCGCTTTGGCCGGCCCGGCTCGATCATTGCCAGCGGCGGTTCGCTCGGTGGGCTGGTGGCCATGCAGCAGGCCGAGCAGGGCGATCTCGGCGTGCCAGTGGCGGGCGTGTATGCGATCTGCGCCCCTTTGGCGGGCAGCCGAGTCTGGGAGCAGGCGCTGGATCTGCGCCTGACCTACGACGCCGCCTGCAACAACGTCACCGCCGGCGAATTGCCTCGCGGCGACGACGCCTTCCCGTACATCCTCAAGGCCAGCGATCTGGACGACTACAACACCCTCAGCGGCGGCGGTGAGCTGGCGCTGCGTATCGCCAAGTGCACTGGTTACGGTTTGCCGAACTGGCTGGTGACCAACGGCATGAACGAGCGCTTCGACCGGATCAAGCGCGCCACCGGGGTGGATCCGGAGTTTTTCCTCGAGAACATGTTCTACGCCACCTACGGCCTCGGCGATCTCTACCGTGACCCGGCCAAGATCGGCGAACGCGCGGCGATCTCCACGCGCCGGGTGGTCTATCCCGATCCGATCATCGACCGCGATATCCGCCGGCTCGATGCCGATGTCTTTGCCAGCCTGGACCTGAAGCGCTTCTTTCAGCCCTTGGGTCAGGTTGGTACCGCCAAGGTGCTGACCACCCACACCTCGGGCGATGGCCTGGTGGTGGCGGCACACGCCCATGCACTGGAAGGCAAGCTGCCCGCCAACCAGTGGAGCCGTGCCTTCGTGGTCGAATCCAATCCCAGCCATTGCGACTACAGCGATGCCGAGGTACTGGGCGGATTCGAGGCGCTGACCGACTGGATCGACGGCGGCCCGCAACCGGATGCGCTGGCGATCCAGGCCAGCTGCAATCGCGAGCGCAGTGCCAACGCCCAGCTTGGCGCCTGCCGCTTTGATCCGAATTACCAACCGGGGCCGCTCAGCGCCACGCTGCGACCACGCAATGATCCGGCGGCGCCCATCGATGCCAGCGTCAGCGGTCTCTGGTATGACCCGGCGCGATCAGGCGAGGGCTATCTGATCGAGGCGCTGGACGCCGTTCGGGTCACGGTGACGGCTTTCACCTTCCCCTCCCCAGGCAGCAGCGCTGATCAGGCCTGGTTTACCGGGCTGGGGCGGGTCATCGACAACAATCTGGTGGTCGATGCGATGGAAGGGCGCAAGGGTGGCCGCTTTGGCGCCGACTTTGACCCGGGCACGCTGCAGGCACTGCCGCTAGGCCGCTTCGATGCCGCGCTCACCGCCTGCGGGGTCGGCGAGCAACGGGTGCAGGCGCCCGCGCCTTTCGCTGATTCCCGACGCCCCCTGCAACGGCTGACCCGCGTCGGCGCCGCCGTTTGCCCCGGCCAGTTGCCGGCGCTCGGCGTGTCGCCCTTCGCGCGCTGGAGCGGGGCCTGGTTCGAGCCAGACAAGCCTGGTCGAGGACTGTTCCTGCAGGTGCAGGATGACGGCCGCGCCTTCCTGGTCTGGTTCAGCTTCCGCCCCGATGGCGAGCCAGCCTGGATCATCGGCGAGGGCAGCAGCGACGGCGGCGACCTGGTCTTCGCCAACCTGAGCCGACCCGTTGGTACTTTCTACGGTAGCGCTTTCGACCCTGCTGCGGTGCGTCTGGAGCCCTGGGGCACGGCGCGTTTGTCGGGCAGCGGCTGCACCAGCCTGGCTATCGATTACCAATCGATCCAGCCGGGCTACGGCCAAGGCCGGATCAATCTGACCCGGCTGACCACGCCGCTGGGGGCGGGATGTCCCTGAAGCCGAGGGCGCCAGGGCCGAGCCTCGAGAGCTTTAGTGGGTTTGGACCTGCCTGTAGGCTCATGGCGAACACTGTGTTCCTGGCGTAGCGCGGCTCCGGCGCGCCGCGGATCGCATCTTGCGCAAGGCTTGTTCGCGCCGGCGGCCGCGGCCGAGCCTGCCGGACGCCGCGCGCTTGCTGGCTACGGCAAAGACCGGGAATAGCTGGCGCGCGGATCCGGCCTACGTGACAATCTCCCGGGCGCCATCCCTTGCAGTTAGCGGGGCGTCGACAGCAGCTTGAGATCATTCAGACCCCGAATAATGGAAGCCGAGGTCCTGCTGTAGTCCTCTTGCAGCAACTTTTCTGCCGCATCACGACTACCTGACTTGGCTTGCATGATCACGGACGACGCCTGCATGTGAAACAGACGGTGGGTTGCCTTTAGTTCGCCGAAGGCCGCGTAATGCCGCAACTTCTCACCACCAGGACCGTGTATCCATTTCCCGAGATCACACCGGTCATCACGGCAAATCACATCGGCCCGCAGATCTTCCGTCGAATTTCCGTCGAGAAAAGTGCGCAGTCGTACCTTCCAGTTCTCATGCGCAGCAATGGCCGTGTCGATATCCAGGCCGACCAAGGCATCGCGAGCGCGATCTTGCTCCTGCTTGTTACCGGACTTGAAGAAATCAAAGAATCCCATTGCCCGCCCTGTGTTGTACGACCGACCACCAGCTTAGAACAGTTGGAGTTCGGCCGCTGCCGCGCATCTGGTAATTCATTGTCTTTCCGCGGTGGCGCCGGGCCCGCCGCCGCAGGCCGATACTTGTCCCTGCGGCGGCACCAGCGCGAATCATTCCAGCGGCTGCCCGGGCTGGCCGAAATCACTCGGCGCCGGCGGCGCCTTGATCTCGGGCAACGGGTTCTTCTCAAGCTCGGCCAGCAGCACTTCCACCGCCTTCTCGATGCTGGGATCGCGCCCCTGCGAGAGCAGATGCGGTGCGTCGATGACCTCGATGTCGGGGCTGACGCCTTCGTTCTCGACCGCCCAGTTGCCGTTCTTGTCCATGAACCTGAAGGTGGCGGCGGTGATGGTGCCGCCATCGACCAGTCCGGGATTGCCGGAGACGCCGATCAGGCCGCCCCAGGTGCGTGTGCCGATCAGGGTGCCGAGCTTGAGCTCACGGAAGTAGAAGGGCAGCGCATCACCACCGGACGAGGACTGGCCGTTGATCAGCATGGCCTTGGGACCGCGATGGGAGAGCAGCGGCTGCGCCTGCGGCTCCAGACCGCGACGCTTCCAGTAATTCAACGGCTTGCGCGCCAGTATTTCGATCATGCGATCGGGGATGAATCCGCCGCCGTTGTAGCGGTCATCGATGATCAGCGCGTCCTTGTCGATCTGGCTGGGGAACTGCTTGAACAGCTCGCGATTGCCTTCGAACAAGGTGTTCGGCAGATGGATGTAGCCGATGCGCCCGCCCGAGAGCTTGTCAACCAGGGCGCGGCGGGCCGCCACCCAATCCAGATAGCGCAAGCCCTCCTCGCTGCTCTGGGCCTTGATCAGCACCTTGCGGGCGCCAGCGCTGTCAGCCTTGTCATTGACCGTCAGTTCCACCAGTCGTCCGGCCTTGTTCTCCAGCAGCTGGTAGAAGTTCTGCACCGAGTTGCTGGGGCGCCCGTCGACCGCAACGATGTACTCGCCCTCATTGACCTGGACGCCCGGCTGGGTCAGCGGCGAGCGGAAGCCCTCGGACCAGTTCTGACCGCGATAGATCTTGGTGATGCGGAAATAACCAGAGGCGTCGGCCGCGATCTCGGCGCCCAGGAAACCGCCGGCCTTGCGCTCCACCTGCGGTTCATCACCCCGATCCACGTAGATGTGTCCGGCATTGAGTTCGCCAGCCATCTCGTTGATCAGGAAGTCGAGATCGTTGCGGTGGGTGACGCCCGGGAGCAGAGCCGCGTACTTCTGGTAAACCGCTTCCCAGTCATTACCGTGCATGCCCGGGTCATAGAACCAGTCGCGCCAGATGCGCCAGGCATCGCGCAGGATCTGCGCCCATTCCACCCGCGGATCGATGCGCTGTTCGAGGTGGCTGAGATCCAGCGTCTTGCTGCTGTCCTGATCGGGCTTGGCCTCGGCGATGCCGATCTTGTTCGGTGGCGCCCGGAACAACACTTTCTCGCCGTCGGCTGACAGGGTGTAGCCGACGATGCCCTTGAGGATGGTCGAGACCTTCGCCGCATCAAGATCATAGAAGCGCAGCTCACCGGGACCACCCTGAGGGTTGTCCACCGCCACGAAAAACACGCCGCGGCCGTTGGCGCCGAGGCCAGCGTAACTGCCAGCCGGCACTTCCAGCGCCGTGACCCGGTCATCAAAGCCTGCCAGGTCAAAGCGCAGCGGCTTGTCGGCCTTCTTTTCCGGCTTTTCCTCCTTGGGCGACGCGCCAGCGTCTGACTTGGCAATCTCATCGCTCTTGGGCAGCCCCAGCGCCGGGCCATCCGCCGCCAGCGTGGCGGCGTAGATGCGGGTGGCGTTGGTGTAGAGATAGTTGAATTCGTAGCTGGAGAAACTCAGGTTGTGATCGCGGTTGGACAGGAAATACAGATAGCGCCCCTTGGGATCGAAGGCCGGATTGGCGGCGTCGAACTGGCCCTGGGTCAGCTGCGTGGCACGGCCATCGACGGCGTAGTGCCAGAGCCGCTGCAGACCGGTGGCATCGGTCTTCACGTAGACCAGATGGCGGCTGTCGGGTGACCACACGTAGTCGGTGATCTCATTGCCGATGGTGGCGGTATCGGCATCCACCGTGCGGCCGCTGGCCATGTCGACCACCCGCAGCCGATTGAGCTTGTCGCCGTAGGCCATGCGCTTGCCATCCGGCGACCACACCGGCGGGAAGCGCCAGATGCTGCCGTCCTGGGTCACGCGCCGGGCCGCACCGCTGCCATCCGAGGGCCGCACATAGATCTCGTACTCGCCGCTGGCATCCGACAGATAGGCCACCTGCTGGCCATCGGGCGAGAAACTGGCGCTGATTTCGCGCGCCGCGGGTGTGTAGCTGATATTGCGGATCTCACCGTCCTTGGCCGGCACGGTGTAGAGCTCGCCGCGGGCGGCAATCAGCGCGCGCTCGCCCTTGGGGGAGAGATCGACGCTGTCGATCTGTCCGGCGACATTCTTGATCGCCGGCAGCATCGCCGGCGAGTCGCCGCTGATGGTCACCGAGACCTGGCGAGTCTGATTGTCGGCCGGCGTGTACAGCCACAGGCCACCAGCCTGCTCGAAGACGATGGCATCGCTGCCCGCGCTCGGCCAGAGCACGTCGAAATCCCGGAAATCGGTCACCTTGGTGGCTTCGCCTCCCTGCGGCGACACCTTCCACAGGTTCAGCGTGTACTCGCGATCGGAGGTGAAATAGACGCTGTCGCCCACCCAGGTGGGTTGATTGTCGGTGGCGCGATGATCGGTCAGGCGGCGTGAATCATTGTTCTTGAGGTCGTATACCCAGACATCCTGAGCGCGGCCGCCGCGGGTGCGCTTCCAGGTACGGAACTCGCGGTCTATCGGCGTGTAGACATAGCTGTTGCCATCCGGCGAGAGCATGCCGCCGCCGGTTTCCGGCACCGGCATCGGCTGTTCCATGCCCCCCGCAAAGGGCACCAGATAGGGCCGACCGGCGCGATCATCGAAAGCCAGCCGGTTCATGCGAACGACGATGTTCTGGCCATCCGGGGTCCAGTCGAGTACGCGGTAGTCGAATCCACCTCGCGGCGGCTGCGGCCCGATGTCGGAATAGAAGGTCAGCTGCCGCGGCGGGGCCGAGCCGTCGGCCGCTATCACCCAGACCTGGCGCGTGCCCGAATACTCGGCTGAATAGGCGATCCAGCGGCCATCCGGCGAGAACTTGGGAAACAGATCCAGGCCCGGATGTGAAGTCAGGCGAGTGGCCGCACCGCCACTGCGCGACACGGTATAGATGTCTCCGGCATGCACAAAGGCAATCTGGCTGGCAGACACATCGGGATAGCGCAGCAGGCGCGATTCGGCCGAGGCCGAGAGCGGTGCAAGCGCCGCGACAAGGGCCAGGCCCAGGACGATGCGAGAGTTCAAGGGGGTCTCCGGTGTACGCGCGGGGCTTGGAGGATAGGCGCAAGCCGCGCCGCGCGCGTGTGACGAAAGTCCGGGGGCACGCGGCGCGGGGGGCGCGGGGGACCCGGGGACAGGGGGCTGGGGGGCAGGGGAAAGGGGAAAGGCTGGCGTCATTGCGAGGAACGGAGTGACGAAGCAATCCAGAAGCTTGCGACCGTGCGTCTGGATTGCTTCGCCCGGATCAAATCCGGGGGAAGCAATGACGCCGGCTCTTGTGGGTCCAGACTTGTCTGGACCCACAAAAGCAGCCGCGAGCCCCCGCTCTTCCCCTGCCCCGTGCCCCCTGCCCCATGCCCCGTATCGCCCCACCGACAGCGCAATCGAAGCCCGACAACCAGCCCGGCACGAATCCCGGCTAGAATCGCCGGTCTGACATGACCACAGCCCGTCGAGGCAGCGCCGCCGATGCACATTCTGGATGACAACTGGTACTCCGAGGCCCACGCCGGCTCGAATTCCGCCATCTCTTTCAAGATCAAGCGCTTGCTTCACTCCGAGAAGACGCCCTTTCAGACCATCGACATCTACGAAACCACCGATTGGGGCAACCTGATGGTGATCGACGGCTGTGTGATGCTGACCACCCGCGATAACTTCCTCTATCACGAGATGATGTCGCACCCGGCGCTGTTCACCCATCCGCGGGCCAAGCGCGTGGTCATCATCGGTGGCGGCGACTGCGGCACGCTGCGCGAAGTGCTCAAGCACGAGGAGGTCGAAGAGGCCGTCCAGTGCGATATCGACGAGCGCGTGACCCGGCTCGCCGAGCAGTATTTCCCGGAACTGTGCGAATCCAATGGCGATCCGCGCGCCAAGCTGATGTTCGGCGACGGCATCAAGTACATGGCCGAACACGAGGCTGACACGCTGGACGTGATCATCGTCGATTCCACCGATCCGGTCGGCCCGGCCGAAGGCCTGTTCAATCGCGCCTTCTACCAGTCCTGCCTGAAGGCCCTGCGCCCGGGTGGCATTCTGGTGCAGCAAAGCGAGTCACCGCTGGTGCATCTGCCGCTGATCACCGCGATGCGCACCCAGATGAAGGGCGCCGGCTTCGGCTTCCTGCGCACGCTGTGCTTCCCGCAGCCCTGCTATCCCTCGGGCTGGTGGAGCTGCACCATGGCGCGCAAGGGCATCGACCTGAACAGCTTCCGCGAGCGCGGAGCGGCCACCAAGAAGTTCGAGACCCGCTACTACAACGTCGATATCCACCGCGGCGCGCTGGCGATGCCGGAATTCATGAAGAGCGCGTTTCCGGAAGCGTGAGTGGTTGCTGGTTGCTGGTTGTCAGAAAGAGCGGGTGTTGGCGGTCGGTTCTCGCCTTCTGTGGGAGCGGCTTCAGCCGCGATCCGGGGCCGCGGGGTATTGGCTGGACCGTCGCGGACAGAGTCCGCTCCCACAGTCAGAAGCGTCCAGACAAGTCAGGACCCACCACAGGCTGCAGTCGGCTCTTGCCGGCACCGACACGAACCACCAGAACCGGCTCTGGCTGGCACCCGCAACCAGCAACCGACAACCCGCTCTCAGCGCCGCTTCGCCCGCGGATGGGCGCGGTCGTAGACCTCGGCGAGGTGCTGGAAGTTGAGGTGGGTATAGACCTGGGTGGTACCAATGTCGGCGTGGCCCAGCAGTTCCTGCACGGCGCGCAGATCGCCGCTGGATTCGAGCAGATGGCTGGCGAAGGAATGCCGAAGCAGATGCGGGTGCACGCGCTGCCAGATGCCCTGCTTCTGGGCCCAATGCTTCACCCGGGCCTGGATGCCGCGCGGACTGAGGGCGCCGCCGCGGCCATTGCCGAAGACCGGCTGCGCGGCCGCAGATCCGTGCTCGGAGGCCAGGGCGCGCAGCGCTTCGAGTGCTTTTGAGCCCACCGGCACAATGCGGGTCTTGGCGCCTTTTCCCAGCACGCGCACGCTGCCGTCATCCAGATCCAGTTCGCCCCAGCGCAAGCCGGCGACTTCCGACAAGCGCAATCCGCTGGAGTAGAACAGCTCCAGCAGGGCACGATCGCGGGTCGACAGCTGCTCATCTTCCGGGATTTCGACCAGACGGGTGACCGCATCGGCATCAAGCACTGCCGGCAGGCGCTTGCCCAGCTTGGGCGGCTTGATGCTCTGCGCCGGATTGATCAGATCCGGATGCCGAGTCTCTCGCAACCAGCGATACAGGCTGCGCACCGCGGCCAGCATCAGCGCCAGACTGCGCGGCGCCAGTCCGCGGCGGTGGGCCAGCGTGATTACCCCGCGGATCTGATCCTTGCGCACACTCGGCCAGTCACTGGCCTCGGCCTGCACCAATGCCCGCGCCACGTCGCTGAGCTGCTGGCGATAGGTGCCGATGGTCCGCGGCGACAGCCGGCGCTCGACCGCCAGATGCGCCAGAAAATCGTCGATGGTCTGCGACCAGTGGGTCGGCAGACTCGGCTCAGGCGAGGAGGCGCTGTCGGTCACTGGCAGATGGTGGCGCTAACGCGCCGCCGCCGCCACCAGCGCGGTTTCGATGAGTTCCGCGATCTGACGCAGAAACACCGTGCCCATGCCAGGGTGAAAGCGATTGGCGTCGGCGCTGCCGATACCCAGAAACCCTGCCGCGCCAAAGGGCAGGACCACCGCTGATGCCACCTCGTCGGACAGCTCGCCAAACAGGAATTCCAGCTTCTCCGCCCGCAATCGACCGCAGACTGGCTCGCCTTGCGCACGCAGATCAGCAAAGGGCGTGAGGGCCGTTGCATTCGGATCGGTTTCGATCAGCCAGGGTTCGTCGATCTGCAGTCGCGGCAGCCCGGTCAGGCACACCCGCACCAGATCGGTATGGAAATCCTCGCGCAGGCTGGCCGCCACCGCCAGCACGGTGTCGCGGAAACTGCCCGCCCGCAGCAGGCGCAATGCCAGTTGATGCACTCGGCCGACCAGCGCCTGATTCTCTTCCGCCACCGTGACCAGATCGCGCAGACGGTGGCTGAGTGAACGGTTCTTCTCGCGCAGCACTTCCAATTGATAGTTGGTCAGAGACGTGGCGGCACCGGCGGCACGCGGCATCACCAGCGCCAGGGCCAGATCCGGGTAGTCGGCGAGAAAGTTGGCGTGGCGGCGCAGAAATCCGGCCACATGATCCGGGTTCATATCCAGATAGTCGCTCACAGGCAAAATTCTCCCTCGAAAACGGTAATGGCCGGACCACTGAGATACACCGGTGTGCCGGGGCCTGACCAGCGCACCTGCAATCGTCCGCCGGGCAGATCGACCGCCACCTGCTCATCCACGGCCCCGGTCAGACGCAAGGCGACCACCGCGGCGCAGGCACCCGAGCCGCAGGCCAGGGTCTCGCCGACGCCCCGTTCCCAGACCCGCAGGCGCACGTGTTTGCGATCGACGATCTCCACAAAACCGACGTTGGCGCGATCCGGAAAGCGCGGATGGCGCTCGATGGCCGCGCCGAGTTCAGCCACCGGCGCCGAGGCCACCTCGCTGACCTGCAGCACCGCATGCGGATTCCCCATCGACAGGGCGGCAATGCTGACACGCCGACCCAGCACCTCCAGTTCATGGCGAGTCGACGGCTGCTCGGCAACGAAGGGAACCTCTTCCGGATTCAGGCGCGGCACACCGAGCGCCAGTTCGATTTCTCCGCCAGCGAGAAAGTGCACGGCCACCGAGCCGCCCGGGCTGTCCAGCAGGGCGCCCTCGGCCAGACCGTGATGCTGACGCAGGTAGGCGGCGACGCAGCGAGCGCCATTGCCGCACTGGCCGGCGGCCGAGCCATCGGCGTTGAGGATGCGGTAGCGAAAGGCATGCCCAGCATCGAGCGCAGGCTCGATCACCATGATCTGGTCGCAGCCCACACCGGCGTGACGGTCCGCGAGCCGCCGCGCCAGCGCCGCGTCGGGGAAGGGCGCGCCGGCCAGGCGGTCCAGAATCACGAAATCATTGCCGGCGCCGTGCATCTTGGTAAAGCGAAGGCGGCTCACTGGGCCGGCGGCTCCGTCTTGGCCGGGGCCTGATCAGCGGGCACCAGCGGACCCTTGCTGCCGCAGGCGGCGAGGCCGAGCAGCAGCAAACCGAGAATCAGCAGACGAGAAAGCGATGAGTGCATGCGGGCCATCCGGTTCGGGATGGTGGGCAGTATAGGTGCGAGTACGCGGTGCAGGCGTTCCCGGGGTGATGCCATCGCCGCAGATGCGGCAGAATCGCCGCTTTCCCTGCTGCTGGAACTGCCTGTGTCGGATCTGCTGGAAACCCTGGAGATGGAAACCGGCTCGCTGCCGCGTCATGCCGTGATCTGGCTGCACGGCCTGGGAGCGGATGGCCACGACTTCGAGCCGATCGTGCCGGAGCTGGTCGGGCGCCAATGGCCACCGCTGCGCTTCATCTTTCCGCACGCCCCGGTGCGGCCGATCACCGTCAACGGCGGCATGCGCATGCGCGGCTGGTATGACATCGGCGGTGTGGACATTGCCCATAAACAGGATGGCCCTGGCATTCGCGCCTCGATCGCCGCCATTGAGCAGCTGATCGCCCGCGAGAATGCCCGCGGCATCCCGGCCGAACGCATCATCCTGGCCGGATTCTCGCAGGGCGGCGCGATCACCCTGGCGGCGGGATTGCGTCGCAACGAGCCCTTGCTGGCCATGATCGCGCTGTCGACCTATCTGCCGCTGCACGAGACCTTCCCGGCCGAAGCCGCCAAGCCGAGTTTGTCGGTGCCGATCTTCATGGGCCACGGCAAGCATGATCCGGTGGTGCCTGAATCCCTGGGCGCGATGAGCCGCGACTGGCTCAAGGCCGCCGGCTGCCCGGTGGATTGGCACAGCTACCCGATGCCGCATTCGGTGTGTGCCGAGGAGATCCGCGATCTGCGCGCCTGGATGGAGCCGAAGCTGACGTAGGGCGGAACCCGCCCGCGACCCTGCCGGCAAGAGCGATAGCATTCGAAGGCGGATTCCGCCGGCCAGCATCGGCGGATGCCGCCATTGGCCGATTCGCGAAGTGCGTCCAGACAAGTCTGGACCCACGAGAACAGACGCGTATTCCGCCAGATTGGCAGCGCTGTGGGAGCGGGCTCTGCCCGCGATCGGCATCGTTGATGCGAAGAGCGTATCGCGGGCAGAGCCCACTCCCACAGACATCAGAAGCGTCCAGACAAGTCTGGACCTACAAGAGCGGCGAAGGATCCGCCCTACGCCGCGATCGCCCGGACCATGACGCGCTTGCCGTACAGGTGCTGCTCGTAGCCATTCGCCGGTGGCGGTACCAGGGCGACATCCCTGAAGCCGATATTGCGCAGGATCCATAGCAGGCCATCAGTATCGGGCGCCAGGCAGATGCCGGTGGTCGAGGCCTCGGCGGCGTGGGTTTCCTCCATTTCATCGATGATGCCGAAGCTGCCCTTGAGCGGGCGCACGAAGCGGTAATTGCCCCAGTCGACAAAGCCGCGCATGCCCGGCACCACCTGGGTTTCGACCAGGCATAGCCCGCCGGGCGCGGTCAGCGCGCGAGCCCGACGCAGCGCGCCGATCGGGTTTTCCAGGTGGTAGATCAGCCCGAAACACAGCACCAGCGGATGCGTACCGAAGCGCTCCGGCGTGGTGTCGTGCACATCGCACTGCTCGATGGTGATGCGCTCAGACAGCCCCATCGCTGCGGTCACCGCACGCGCGTCGGCCACATGTTCATCGCGCGGCTCGATGCCAGTGACGCGCCCAACCCCATGCTCGGTCAGTTGCCACGAGAACCAGCCTTGGTGGCAGGCCAGATCGACCGCACTGGCAATCGGCTGATCGCCGAAATGCTCCCGCAGCGCCCGCCCCATCATGTCCACGCGGGTGGTGTGCACCTCATCGAGTGAGCCCTCGTGATAACTCGACGTGACCGCGCCCGAAGGCAAGGGGAAGCGGTAAAACCAGGTCTTGGCCAGCAGTTCTTGTTCAGTCATTTGGGGGCGGGAAAAGGGGAAAGGGAAAAAGGAAAAGGGAAGAGCGCGATGCAGCCGTGCGGCGATTGGATGGCTGGGGTGCGTATTGGTTCCCTGGGTCGGGCGAAGCATGCCACGCTGGGCACGAGGGCACGAGGGCACGGGGTTGTCGGTTGTCGGTTGTCGGTTCTCGGTTGTCGGTTGTCGGGACTCGGGACTCGGCTCTTGTAGGTCCAGACAAGTCTGGACCTACAAGAGCACCGGCCACCCTCGCTTTTCCCGTGCCCCTTGCCCCGTTTCCCGTGCCCCTCCTGCCAAGCTACATCTGCGCCGGCAGCCAGGTCGCCAATCCGGGAAAGAGCGCCAGCACCAGCAGCATCAACAACTGGATGGCGATGAAGGGCAGCACACCGCGATAGATCGCACCCGTGTCCAACTCCCTGGGTGCCGCGCCGCGCAGGTAGAACAGGGCAAAACCGAAGGGCGGGGTCAGGAAGGAGGTTTGCAGGTTGATGGCCAGCACCACGCCCAGCCAGACCGGATCCACGCCCAGCGCCAGCAAGGGCGGTGCCACCAGCGGCACCACGATGAAGATGATCTCGATGAAGTCGATCAGGAAGCCCAGCAGGAAGACCGTGAGATTGACGATGATCAGGGCGCCGAGTACGCCGCCCGGCATGCCGGTGAGCATCTCGTGCACCAGATCGTCGCCGCCGAAACCGCGGAAGACCAGCGAGAACAGCGCCGCGGCGATCAGGATCATGTAGACCATGCTGGTGATCAGCGCGGTGCGCTCGGCGGTCTCTCGCAATGCCGCAAGACTCAGCTCGCGCGCGCTCGCCGCCAGCAGCAGCGCGCCGACGGCGCCGATCGCCGCCGCTTCAGTGGGCGTGGCCAGACCGCCGATGATCGACCCGAGCACGGCCACGATCAGCAGCAGCGGCGGCAGCAGCGCGCCGAGCAACGTGCGCCATCCGGGCTTCTGGCGCATCTGCGGCGGCAGCGCCGGTGCCCGTTGCGGTTGCAGCCAGGCGACCGCGATCAGGTAAACCAGATAGCCGCCGACCATCACCAGTCCGGGCAGCATCGCCCCGGCGAAGAGATCGCCCACCGACACGGTCTTGGGCGCATACACACCCATGCCGAGCTGGGCCTTCTGGTAGGCATTGCCGAGCACATCGCCAAGCAGCACCAGAATGATCGAGGGCGGAATGATCTGACCCAGCGTGCCAGACGAACAGATCGTGCCGGCAGCAATGCGCGGGTCATAGCCGGCGCGCAGCATGGTCGGCAGCGCGATCAGGCCCATCGTCACCACGGTGGCGCCGACGATGCCGGTGCTGGCGGCCAGTACGGCGCCGACCAGCAGCACCGAAATGGCCAGGCCGCCGCGCAGCGAACCGAACAAGCCGGCCATCGCCGTCAGCAGGCGTTCGGCGATCTTCGAGCGTTCCAGCATCACGCCCATGAACACGAACAAGGGCACCGCCAGCAGGGTCTCGTTGCCCATGATGCCGAACACGCGGTTCGGAAATGCTTCGAGGAAACTGGCATCGAAACTGCCCGTGAGGATGCCGATGCCAGCGAAGATCAAGGACACCCCGGCCAGGGTGAATGCGACCGGCAAGCCCAGCAACAGGCTCAGCGCCAGGCACACGAACAGGGCAATGGCCAGACCGGCAGCCAAGGTCATGCGCTGTGCTCCGCGTCGTCAGCAGCGGCGATCCGGGCGCCGAAGCGCGCAGCCCGGGCCAGCGCCTGCAGCCCGAGGGTGATCGCCATCCCCAGGATCAGCGATTTCTGCAACCACAGTGCCGGCAGACCGCCGGGCTCACTGGAGCTTTCGCCGATGCGCCAGCTGTGCAAGACGTAGTCGAGGCTGTACACCCCGATAAAGATCGCAAAGGGCAGGACCACGCCGAGCATGCCCAGCAACTCCACCCAGGCGCGTGTGCGCGGCGACCAGTGCCGGGAGAGCACATCCACGCGCACGTGCTCGTCGCGCTGCAGGGCATAGGCTGCGCCCAGCAGGAAGATCGCTGCGTTCAAGGCCAGCACGGTCTCGCGCAACCACGGCTGCGACCAGTCCCAGCCATAGCGCAGCAGCACCACGGCGAAGCCGGCGAGTACCAGCAGCAATACCAACAGGGCCAGCAGGCCTCCCAGCCAGCGCACCGGGGCGTCCAGCGCGCGGGCGAGATCGAGCAATCGGTCAGCCAGTGCCATGTAGGGCGTCTTCCGTGGTTGCAGGAGCCGAAGGATAGCCGGAGCGCAGCAAGTCGGCGGCCAGGTGTGACGCGATTGGCAACTTCTGCATTCGCCCTGGCACGCGCTCCGGGCACCCGGCGTTGTAGTGGTCATCGTCATCAAGCAGGAGATCACCGTGGACGTGGCAGCGCCGATCCGGCAGGACGTACGCAATCGCCCGGACATCTTTGTCGCCCGCCAGTTCCTGAGCCCCAGCGAGTGCGCCTCGTGGATCGCCTTGAGCGAGGCCAGCGGCTTCCGACCCGCTCCGATCCACACGCCTTCCGGGCCGCAGCGGGTAGCGGAAGTGCGCAACAACGAGCGCCTGATCCGCGACGATCCCGAACTGGCCAGACTGTGGTGGACTCGCTGCCGCAACCTGCAACTGCAGAGCTTCGGGCGTTGGCGGGCAGTTGGCCTGAACGAACGCTTTCGCTTCTATCGCTACCGGCAGGGCCAGCAGTTTGCCATTCACCGCGACGGCAGCTATCGCCGCTCAGCCGACGAGATGAGCTGGATGACGCTGATGGTCTACCTGAACGAAGACTTCGACGGTGGCGAGACGCGCTTTTACCCGCTGAATGCCGAGCCCCTGACCATCAGACCGCAAACCGGCATGGCCCTGGTGTTCATGCACGACCGCGCCCACGAAGGCGCGCCAGTCCTGCGTGGCAACCAATACGTGCTGCGCACCGACATCATGTACCGGCGCGAGCGCTGAGCCAGCAGATTGCCCAGCCCCGTAGGAGCCCGCTCAGCTGTGAGAGCCCGCCCTGCTGTGGGAGCCCGCTCTACTGTGGGAGCACGCCCTGCTGTGGGAGCGGATTCATCCGCGATCGGCCCGGCTGAGTTCCCCCGAAAGAGCAGGACGCGAAGGACGCAAAGGAAAAGCAGAAAGAAGAGCGAGCAAGAAAAGCAGTGTTGTTGGAAGGTCCGCTTGGCCATCAACCTCAGGCCAGCCCAGTCTGCTCCATCCTCTTGTCGGTTGCTGCCACAGGTATATCAGACCATCCCCCAGGTGGATCTCCTTCGCGACCTTTCTGCTTTTCCTTCGCGCCCTTCGCGTCCTTCTTTTCCCCGGGGTTCCAGTCAGACCTGTCGCGGATGAATCCGCTCCCACAGGTCGGCGCTGCCGCGCGTCTGCTCAGCGCTCCCGGTAGCTGCTGCTGCCGGCCTCGAACAGGGCTTCCAGGTCCTTGCGCGACTGTTCGGCGCCCTGAATGATCGCCGATTCGTCGTCGTAGACCAGATGCTGCTCCTGCATCAGCTGCTCGTCGAAAGCCACGAAGCGCTCGACGCGATCGGCGGCGGTGGTGGCGTCCAGCCCGAGTTCTTCCAGCAGTTGCCGGGTGACCGCCAGGCTGGAATGCAGGGTCTCGCGGACAATTGATTCAATGCCCAGATCCATCAGCTTGAAGGCGTGCTGGCGGTTGCGGGCGCGCGCCAGGATTCGCACCTGGGGATACAGCCGACGTACGACCCGGGCCACGCGCACCGAGTGTTCCGGATCGTCCAGTGCGAGGATGAACACCTTGGCCTCGCCGACGCGCGCGGCCCGGAGAATCTCCGGGCGCGCCGGGTCGCCGTAATAGAGCTTGGAACCAAAGCGGCGGCTGAAATCGACCTGTTCCGAGGACGGCTCGATCACCGTGTACGGAATCTTCTGCGCCGCCAGCACGCGGCCTGGAATCTGCCCGAAGCGACCGAATCCGGCGATCACCACCTCGACCTTTTCATCGGGCATCTCGTCGAAAGGACGTTCCGGCTCGGCCTTGCGGGCGTGACGATCAGTCATCGCCGCCAGTCCCAGGACCAACATCGGCGTCAATGCCATCGCCAGCGCCACCACCAGATTCAGCAGACCTGCGAGCTCAGGATTCAGCAGTCGCGATTTCTCGGCGGTGGCGAAGACCACGAAGGCAAACTCGCCGCCCGATGCCAGCAGCGCCGCCAGCAGCAGACTGGCGCGGTTGCTGTAGCGAAAAGCGCGACCCACCGCCCACATGACGCTGACCTGCAGCGACAGCACGCCCAGCACCAGACCCATCACCAGCAGCGGCTTGGCGGCGAGCAGGGCCAGATCCAGATTCATGCCCACGCCCATGAAGAACAGGCCCAGCAGCAGGCCCTTGAAGGGTTCGATATGCGATTCCAGCTCGTGCCGGTACTCGGAATCGGCCAGCAGCACGCCGGCGAGGAAGGCACCGAGTCCCATCGAAAGACCCGCCTTCTGCATCAGCAGCGCGGTGCCGAGCACCACCAGCAGCGAGGTCGCCGTGAACACCTCGACCAGTTTGGTCGCCGCCACCACCCGGAATACCGGACGCAGCAGATAGCGGCCGGCGACGACCACCGCCAGGATGCTGCCGATGACGATACCGATGGATTGCCAGGCCGGTCGGCTGGCTTGCACCACTTCTCCCGCCGCCAGCAGCGGAATCAGCGCCAGCACCGGCACCGCCACCAGATCCTGGAACAGGAACACGCCGAAGGAGGCGCGGCCATGGTCGGCCGTGAGCTCCGAGCGCTCGGACAGGATCTGCACGCCGAAGGCGGTGGACGATAGCGCCAGTCCGAAGCCGGCGATGACCGCAGCCGCCAGCGGCAGCCCCATCATCAATCCGGCACCTGCCAGCAAGGCCGTGACCAACCCCATCTGCGAGGCGCCCAGGCCGAACAGCAGCCGGCGCATGATCCACAGCCGCTGTGGCGACAGCTCCAGACCGAGCAGGAACAGCAGCATGACTACACCGATCTCGGAGAAGGTCAGCACCAGTTCCGGATCCGCGACCAGCCCCAATGCCTGCGGGCCGATGATCACGCCGGCAATCAGATAGCCCAGCACCGCACCCAGGCGCGCCCGCTTGCTCAAGGGCACCATGAACACCGTCGCGGCGAGAAAGATCACCGCATAGAGCAGGAAAGTGTGGTCGTCGTGCATGGGCAGCCCAGCCTGATGAATGAGCCAAGTCTAGTGGCCCGCTGATGACATCGGTGGATCCGTTGTGGTGACGGTACGCCCACACTTCAACCGGGGCGATTTCAACGAGGATTCTTCACGTGACTGATAGAGATGCATGTGTCCGCCAGGAACGCAAAAGGCGCTCCTGAACAACGACGTGGCTTGGCCCTGCCGCGCGCTATCTGGATCGCCGAGTTGCACTCGGCGCTCTTGCAGCATCTGGCGGGGTGGCTGAAAGGCGCCGAGTACAACTCGGCGATGCCGATGCTTCAGCGCTGACGATAGGGTGATTCGCCACCGTCGGGTTGAATCCCGAAACGTTTGTAGGTCCATTGGTACTGCGCCGGTGCGCCACGCGCCAGTTCCTCAATGATCGTGTTCATGGCCGCCGCGTCCGCTACCGGGCCGCGATCAAGAAACCGGACCGCAAATCCGGCGCCGGCCGGCAAGCGCTCGGCCCAGGCAAACAACACCTTGGCCCCGGTGCGCGTGGCCAGCTTGGTGAACAGGCTCATGGTCAGTGCGCTTTGGCCGAAAAACGGCGCGAACTCGCCCTCGCCCACTTTGGGTTGTTGGTCGGGAAGAATGCCGACCACGCCACCGTCCTTCAGCCGTTTCAACAAGATGCGCACGCCGGCCGCTTCGGCACGCACCGGCTCGGCACCAAAGCGTCCGCGGCAGCGATTGATCAGTGTCTCCACCCAGGCCTGTCGCGGCGGACGATAGAGGATGGCCACCGGTGCGGTCCGGCTGAGATAGAGATTCAGCGCCTCCCAGGCACCCAGATGCGGCGCCGCGATCAACACGCCCCGCCGGGATGCCAGCGCGTCCAGAAACAGTGATTCGCCTTCCACTACGCGAATGCGGGCATTGACCGCCGTCGCGTCACGGGTCCAGAGCCAGCACAGTTCGGCGGCGGTCTTGCCGGTTTCACCCATGCACCGAGCGCACAGACGGTGGCGCTGGTCGTCCCGCTGCTCGGGAAAACACAGTGCCAGGTTGGTCGCAGCCACCCGCGCCTCGCGGGCACCGATGGCCAGCCACACGCGACCCAGCCCCGCACCCAGCCCATGCAGGGCAGCCAATGGCAGGCGCCCCAGCAGCCACATCAGCGCGAAAGTCAGTCGGGCGGCCATCGGCGTCCGGGGGGGCAATCGGTCGGTCATCCGATCAGCATAGCGACGATCCTGTCCAAAGGCAGGGTCTGGTCAGACGCCGGACACGAAGAACGCCGAGGAAACACCAAGGAGTGTCGACAGCCCCTGTGGGAGCGGTTTCAGCCGCGATCGGGCCAGCTCGATCGAACGGCCAACCCGATCGCGGACAAAGTCCGCTCCCACAGGACTCCGATGCGTGCCTCAAGATTGGCCGCTCTTTCACCGTTCACCTTTCACGCCCCTGCCTTCCCGCCTAACATGCGCGGCTCCCGCAACCCGTCGTCGCACGCAGCCCATGATCTCCCTGATCCAACGTGTCTCCTCTGCCCATGTCGAGGTCGCCGGCGAAACCGTCGGTGCCATCGGTCGCGGCATTCTGGCGCTGGTGGCGGTGGAGAAGGCCGATGGCCAGGCGCAGGCTGATCGCCTGCTCGAACGCATCCTCGGTTACCGCATCTTCGAAGACGCCGAAGGCCGGATGAACCGCTCGCTCAGCGATATCGATGGCCAGTTGTTGCTGGTATCGCAGTTCACGCTGGCGGCCGATACCCAGAAGGGCATGCGCGCCAGCTTTACGCCGGCTGCCAGCCCGGAAGATGGTCGGCGCTGGTTCGATTATCTGGTCGATTCCGCTCGATCACGGGTGTCCACGCTTGCAACCGGGCGCTTTGGTGCCCATATGCAAGTGCACCTGGTCAACGATGGCCCGGTCACTTTCTGGTTAACGGCGCGCTGAGCGTCCCTTGATGTGCCGAAAGCGCGTGGAGGGAGAGGAGCGGCGGAAGCGGGACACGGGACATGGGCAGAGCGTTAGCCGGCCTTGAATTGACGTTTTCCGTCTGACGTTTCACCTTGCTCACGACCGGGCACGTTGGTTGCAGGCCACCCCGCCCCTGATTGACGTTTCACGTTTTGCGTTTCACCTTGCTTGCGAGATCGTTGGGCATCGCGGCACGCCCCACCTTTCTAAGGCTCCGCTGAACGCCTCAACTCTATTGCACCTGAAGGTGAAACTTGCTAGGCGCCATTACGGTCTTCTGTTAGACTGCCGGGTTCCTCTTCCCACCCTCATTCCTCCGGGCCCATTGCGCATGGAAAATCCTGATCAGCTTGCTCCGCCCCAGGATCAGAAGTCCGAACTGAAATTGCTGATCGTCAAAGGCAAGGAACAGGGCTATCTGACCTACGCTGAAGTCAACGACATTCTGCCGGACGACATCGTCGATCCCGAGCAGATCGAAGACATCATCAGCATGATCAACGACATGGGTATCGAGGTGCATGAAGTTGCACCGGATACCGAAAGTACGATCGTGCCTGAAACCCCGGCGCCTGCGCCGGAAGAAGACACCACCGAAGAAGCCGTGGCCGCGCTGTCGGCGCTGGATGGCGATGTCGGCCGCACCACCGACCCCGTGCGCATGTACATGCGCGAGATGGGTACCGTGGAGCTGCTCACCCGCGAGGGCGAAATCGCCATCGCCAAGCGCATCGAAGAAGGCCTGGTTCAGGTCCAGCATGCGCTTGCCAGTTTCCCGTGGTCGGTGCAGATCCTGCTCGACGACTACGATGTGCATCTGGAAGGCGGCAAGCGCCTGGCCGAAATCGTCATCGGCTTTGCCGATCTGGAACAGGCCAACCTCGAAGAAGCCGCTGAAGAAGTGCTCGACGACGCCGAGGACGCCGATGACGACGACGATGCCGACGTCACCGCCACCGAGGACGAGGAGACCACCACGGTCGATACCGGCCCTGATCCGGAGGAAGTGGCGCGGCGCATGAACCTGCTGCGCGAGCTGTACGCCAAG